>JARFQZ010000122.1 GCA_029287515.1 Lysobacterales bacterium | reverse complement strand
ATCCAGCGCGAACGAATTGGATTGGGTTGAATTGTGATAGCCAAGCAGGTTGTTGGCTCCGGCGGCCTCACGCGTCATCAGGGAAAGCTGAACCTGCTGATGCAGCGGGAAGGCAGCATAGTCAAAGCCCTGATTGTGGGGGTAAGCCTCCTCAATATCACCCTGGTGCCACTTGCCAACGTGAGCTGTGTTGTAACCGGCCTCGGACAGCACTTCGGCAATCGTGACTTCGTTGGCACCCAGCCCCTCACCGACCAATGCAACTTTCACTTCCTTGATACCGGTGCGCACGGGATGGCGACCGGTCAGGAGCGCGGCTCGGGTGGGCGTACAGGAGGGTTCCGTATACATTCGGTTCAGTGCCATACCCTGGCTGGCAAACGTGTTGATGCGTGGTGTCTGCACACCCATTACGTCGTTCATGGCCGGTTTGCCCATCTGGCCAAAACTGACGTCGTCTATCAACACATACAGGATATTAGGCCGTTTGCCGCCGTTTTGATCCCGAAGGTCTGCCAGACGAGCATCAATTTCCTTGTCTTCTTCGGCCCACTTTTGAGCATATTGGGTTTTAATGAAGTTAAACTCTCCATCATGAATGATCTCTTTGGCCTGAACTGCACCACCGAGCAAGAGCCCTGCAAAACCAATAAATGCAATCCTGATTGCTTTCAGCATAGACGTTATCTCCAGAAAACCAGCTTGCCATAATCCCTGATTATCCGGGACCAGTCCACTCTCAACATATCTGCCTCCTGGCCGGAAACAGCAATAACCACTTGCAGATTCCAGTCTTAAACCAGTTCTTCTTTTCACCAGGAAGCGGTCATTATCGTGCCAGCGTAGCAAAAACGGATTTCCGCCCGAAACGGGCATTTCGCGGCACCCTAAATTTCGGTACCAAGTTCGATAGGTAAAGACGAACTGAAAATACGTTCGATGATTTCGCCGCAAGGGTCCGGGTGTCGATCTGCGTTTGCTTGCTTTATCGACCAATCACACGTAACGTCGGCCGCTGCGAATAAACGCCATAGCGAAGTTCGCAAAAAAACTCAAATACAACTTGGAGTCTGAAAAATGAAATTATGCTACCTGATAACGGGATTTTTTCTTGCCAGCATCACAAATGTTGCTCTGGCCGATCTTGAACCATGGACTGATTACGAATTGAGCGAGGGAGTGACCAATGTTACTACGGTCAAGGTCGATTCCAACATGATCGACAAGTACCTGGAAGGCCTTAAGGCGACATGGGCGCCGGCGAACGAAGTGGCTAAAGAGCTGGGTCAGATCGAAGGGTATTGGATTCACGTCAGCCAGTTGCCAAACGGCGGCGATTTCAACGTTGTTCTCGGTGTGGATTTCAAAGACTCCGCAGCGCTGCAACCTGACAAAGCCCAATACGATGCATTCATGAAAAAATGGGGCGAAGCGAATCAGGCAAAATCCGACGAGATTGTCCTGACCTATCCGGAAATTCGCGAAATCGTAGGTGAGTACAACATGCGTTCTGTCACCTTCAAGTAGAAACAGTCAAGTCAAGGCCTTCCTGGAAATCAGGAAGGCCGCTCCAAACCAGAAAACCATACCTGGCCTGGCAACTCCACAGGCTCCGGTATTTTTGATTCTACCCGTGCTGCCAGTCCTCCCCTTCGTCGGGCGACAGTCCCAGGACCTCGCCCGCCGTATCCACTCCCAGCCCGGTTACTGTCCGGTTGGCATAGGCGAAGTAAGCCGTCACCTGGTTGATTTCGAGGATCTGACCATCTGTCAGGCCCGCTTGCCGGAGCTTGCCGACGTTGTTCCTGGCAATACTTCCCGGCTCGACGGTGAGTTTTCGCGCGTAGGCCAGTGCGGCTTGTTCGGCTGGCGTGAAGGGTTCACCTGGGCTGTCAAGTTCCAGCTGGCTGCGGTAGGCCCGGAATTTCTCTTCGTCGCCCTTGAGCTGGCGCTTCAAGCCAACGCTGTGGTGGCGGGCGCAGTATTCACAGTCATTGAGGAGGCTGACGAGCACACCGATGCATTCGAGAAACCAGATGGGCATCCGGTTGCGGGGGTGATGCAGCACGGCCTTGTAGAGGGCCATGTGCCCGTGCAGTGTGTGAGGGCGCAGGCTGTGGATCTGCAGGACGTTGTCGACCTGGCCGCCGGGGCCGCTGACGAGTTGGTACATTTTATCGAGTCTGCCGGTGGCGTCTTCCGGGCTGATCACCTTGATGTAGGGCATTTGTAAATTTCCTGCCTGGGCCGTTTCACTGGGGTATATCATACGGGCATGTTTCGCTGGATGGTTGTGTTTGTTGCCCTGTTATTGACCTCGCCCGGGGTATCCGCGGACACCTTGCGGGTGGCGACTTTCAACATCGCAATGGGGCTGGAAGAAGCGGGCCTGCTGGCCCGGGCACTGCGGTCGGGGGAAGACGCCCGGTTGAAGCAGGTCGCCGGGATTCTGCAGCAGACGCGGCCGGATATCGTGCTGCTGAACGAGTTCGACTACGATCCAACGGTGGATGCAGCCGGGCTGCTGAACAGGAAATACCTGGCGCGCGGTCAGAACGGTCAGCGCCCCATCCAATATCCCTATCACTTCCGGGCTCCGGTCAATACCGGGGTCGGCAGCGGCCTGGACCTGGATGGCGACGGTGAGGTCGGCGGACCGGGTGACAGCTGGGGTTTCGGGCGGTTCCC
>JARFQZ010000120.1 GCA_029287515.1 Lysobacterales bacterium | reverse complement strand
TGTTCGTCTCGTGGGCTCGGAGATGTGTATAAGAGACAGACCGATACCAGATCAGGCCGGAGGAAGAGGCGCTCGAAGCAGCGTTTGGCGACGCTTTCCGTCAATACAGGTCGAAGGTAAGGAAATGGTTGTGAGGTTCCCGAAGCATCTGCTGGCTGCAGTCCTGGTGGTGACTTCCGGCGCCTGTAACGCGGACGAAATACGGGTGGCTGCCGCCAGTAACTTCCGAAGCACTCTTTCGGTGCTCGCCGGCCGCTATGAACAGGACAGCGGGCACAAGGTGCTGTTGATCTTCGGTTCCACCGGCAAACACTACGCCCAGGTTATCCACGGCGCGCCTTTTGACGCTTTCCTCGCCGCCGACACGGAGCGCCCTGCCCGGCTCGAGAAGAGCGGGATGACCGTGCCCGGCAGCCGCTTCACCTACGCCCGCGGTCAGCTGGTGCTTTTCAGACCGGGCCGCCATGAATCACGGCTGGACGAAACCTTCCTTGAAAGCGGGGATTTCCGTCACCTCGCCATGGCCAATCCCGAACTGGCTCCCTACGGCAGGGCTGCCCGGGAAACGCTTGTATCTCTCGGCCTCTGGGAAACGCTCGATCGCCGGCTGGTGCGCGGTGAAAACATCAGCCAGACGTTCCAGTTCGTCATGAGCGGTAATGCCGAAGCGGGGTTTATTGCCCGCTCCCAGCTTGAACCGCGGGCGGAATTGTCCCCTGGCAACCACTGGCTGGTGCCCCCGGACCTGCATCGACCCATCGACCAGCAGGCCGTGTTGCTGAAGGACACGCCGGCGGCCCGGGATTTCATGTTGTATCTGCAAAGCGACGAGGCTATAACGGTCATTCTCGACCACGGATACCTGAGACCCTGATGCTGAATGAAGCCGACATCACAGCCCTGGCCATTACGCTGAAACTCGCTTTTGTCAGCACGCTGATCCTGCTTCTCCTGGGTACGCCCCTGGCCTGGTGGCTGGCGCGTACCCGCTGGAAGTTCAAATTCGTTCCAGAGGCCGTGGTCGCCCTGCCGCTGGTTCTGCCGCCCACGGTCCTTGGCTTTTACCTGCTGCTCGTCCTTGGCCCCAACGGCCCGGTCGGAGGGCTGATGGAAGCCACAGGGGGCCGGCCGCTGGCCTTCACCTTCACCGGACTGGTGATCGGCTCAATCATTTATTCCATGCCCTTCGTGGTGCAGCCTTTGCAGGACGCGTTCAACGCGATCGGGCGACGGCCCATGGAGGTCGCCGCCACGCTGGGCGCGTCCCCTGTCGATCGTTTCTTCACGGTCGCCGTGCCGCTTGCACGGCCCGGTTTTTTCACCGCTGCGGTGCTCGGATTCGCCCACACCATCGGTGAATTCGGAGTGGTGCTGATGATTGGCGGCAACATACCCGGCGAAACCCGGGTCGCATCCATCGCCATCTACGATCACGTGGAAGGCCTTGAATACGCGCATGCGCACTGGCTGTCGGCAACCCTGCTCGTTCTCTCTTTCCTGATGCTGATCGCAGTTTACGGACTGAACCGCCGGTTCAGGCTGGTGCGGCAGTAATGATTCACGCGCGGTTCAATGCACATCTCGGCTCTTTTTTCCTGGATGTCGACCTGCAATGCCCGTCCAGCGGCATCACCTCGCTTTTCGGACCGTCCGGTTGTGGCAAGACATCGGTTCTCAGAGCCATCGCCGGGCTGGACAGGCATGAAGGGGCTTATGTCAGCATCGGCGACTCCGTCTGGCAGGACGGTCCGCTCTTCACGCCGACCCATCGCCGTCCGCTGGGTTATGTATTCCAGGAGTCCAGCCTTTTCGACCACCTCGATGTCAGGCGGAATCTCGAGTATGGCATCAAGCGTGCAGGCGGCAACCACCGGCGGACAGCGCTGGACAACGCCGTCGAGTTGCTGGAGATAGGCAGCCTGCTGGAACGCAAGCCGGAAAAGCTGTCCGGCGGCGAACGCCAGCGGGTGGCTATTGCGCGGGCCCTGGCGCTGAGCCCCAAGCTGCTGCTGATGGACGAACCACTGGCGGCAGTCGACGTCGAGAGAAAGCAGGAAATCATCCCTTATATCGAATCGCTGCACCGTGAATTGCAGATTCCGGTTATCCATGTCAGCCATCTTCCCGGGGAGGTTGCGAGGCTCGCCGATCACCTGGTGCTGCTGGATTCCGGCAGGGTCAAGGCGGCCGGAGACGTGCATGAGCTGTTTACCCGGCTTGACCTGCCTCTTGCCCGTGGGGCGGAAGCCTCGGCAATCATCGAGGCCGTGGTTGCCGCCCATGACCGTGATTACGGGCTTAGCTTGCTTGACTTCGGTGTTGGCCGTATCGCCATGGCGGGCGTTGACCTGCCCACCGGCACCACCGTGCGACTGCGGTTGGCAGCGCGCGATGTGAGCCTGACCCTGGAGCGACAATCGGGCACCAGCATCCTCAATATTTTTCCTGCCGTGGTTGACGACATCTCACCTGATAATGAAGCGCAGGTAACCGTGAGGCTCAACTCCGGGAAGGTTTCGATCCTTGCCAGCATCACCCGCAAATCCGCAGATGAACTCGATCTGCAACCGGGAAAACCGGTTTACGCACAGGTCAAAAGTGTCGCATTACTGCCATAAAAGTGTCGTTTTATTACCATTACCTAATAAAAATCGGTTATTATTACGCCCCGAGCGGTATCCGCTAAATATAAGCCGAACAGAACCTGAGTCAATAAGTTGTCCTGTTGTGACAAGTAGGATAACGCTCGTTAACTTAAATTCTGCCTGAAGCAATACACATGGGATGCTTACAGGCGTTGAAAAACCGCAAATTCACTATGAGTGTGGTTTGTTAAATAGGCGTTAGACAGCTTGACGGCGACTGTAAAAATCCGGACACTTTGACCCACAAAGGCCCTTGATGATGGATTCGAAAATTACTTTCGGGCAGAAAACTAGAAAAGAAAGCTCAATGCAGCCAACGCCTGTAAATACAAAGCTTCCTATTAAGAGCGACGGATTCGCCAATCTGGCGGATGCTTTGGACTACGCCGCAAATGGGGATTCCGGTTTCAATTTCTATGACCACCGGGGTCAACTGGACCATGTGCTCAGCTATCGCGAACTGCGCGAAGAGGCGATTGCACTGGCACGGCGCTTGCTCGGACTGGGATTGAAGCACGGTGATCGTGTAGGCATTATCGCTGAAACGGACCCGATGTTTCACCGCTTCTTCTTTGCCTGTCAGTATGCCGGGCTGATCCCGTTCGCCTTGCCGGCGGGCATCCAGATGGGCGCTCATACCGCCTATGTCGGCCAGATTCGCCGGATGCTCGAAAGCTGTGATGCGTCAATCGCGGTCGCACCTGCTACCCATACCGATTTTCTGCACGAGGCCGTCTCCGAGATGGACCTGGTGATGGCTGGCTCGCCGGAAGAATTTGATGCATTGCCAGATACCGATGTCGAATTCACGCCGCTTGCAGCCGACCAACCCGCATACCTGCAGTACACATCCGGCAGCACGCGTTTTCCGCGTGGTGTTGAAATCGATCAATCCACGGTGCTCGAAAACCTCAGGGCGATTGCCCAGAACGGCTTGAAACTGACCCGTGAAGACCGGTTCGTTTCATGGTTGCCGTACTACCACGACATGGGCCTGATCGGCTTTATCCTGGTGCCGCTGATTTGCCAGCTTTCGGCAGACTACCTGCCGTCCAGGACTTTCGCCATGCGCCCCAGGCTCTGGCTCAAGATCATTTCCGACAACCGTGGCACGATTTCATCCAGCCCGACTTTCGGATACGCGCTTTGCGCCAAGCGGCTGCGTCCGTCCGATTACGAGCGATATGATCTGAGTTCATGGCGAGCTGCCTGTGTGGGCGCCGAACAGGTCAATCCTGTTCCCCTGCGGGCATTTGCAGAAGCGCTGGCGCCCTGCAAATTCGATCCGAAAGCGTTTGTCGCCTGCTACGGCATGGCGGAGTGTGTACTGGCGGTCAGTTTCGCACCGCTCGACGTTGGCCTGACCGTCGATTATGTCGATCAGGAAGTCATGTCAGACAAGGGCGCAGCCATTCCTGTTGCGGCTAATGAAGCCAATGTTGCATCCTACGTGGATTGCGGGCCGGTGCTTCCCGGTTTTGAATTCCGTATCTGCGACGAAGACGGCAATGAGGTCGAAGAACGCCAGTGTGGCGAGATCATGCTGAAAGGGCCGAGTGTCATGAGCGGCTATTTCCGTGACGAAGAAGCCACGCGTGACGTAC
>JARFQZ010000339.1 GCA_029287515.1 Lysobacterales bacterium | reverse complement strand
GCCGGCGAATTGATCTTCATATTGATCGCGCTGATCTTCACTGCCGGCTCCGCCTGGTTCGCGGCCGGGCTCAGTTCGCTGTTCGGCGAGCACATTCCGGCCTGGTTCTGGATTGCCGCCACGGTGACGGTCGTGGCCACGTTGTGGCTGAACCTGAAAGAAAAAATCTCCACCAAGGCCACGTTGTGGCTGCTGCTGGCGGAGATGCTGCTGGTCGGCGGCCTGGCATTCCTGGGCGGGCAGCTGATGCATTTCGGCTGGGCGGCGTTCCACCTGCTCGTGATTACGCTGCAGGCGTTTATTTTCATGATGCTGACCATCGTGTACCTGAGCATGGCTTCGGAACACCATTGATCGGCTGATTATTTTTTGGTTGTAAGTTTTTTTAATAAGCAATTTCTGAGAACGGGAGTTATCGATGGAAACTGTAATTGGTATGACCGCAATCGCTGTAGCCCTGCTGATTGGCCTGGGCGCACTCGGCGTTGGTATCGGTGTGGGTATCCTGGGCGGTCGCCTGCTGGAAGGCTCTGCACGTCAGCCTGAACTGGCCCCTATGCTTCAGGGTAAATTCTTCCTGGCTATCGGCCTGCTGGATGCTGTTGCGATGATCGGTGTGGGTATTGCGTTGTTCTTCACTTTCGCAAACCCGTTTGTCGGCCAGCTGCAAGCCGCCCTGGGCGGATAATCAGCCGGCTGATTGGGCCGGCCCGAAGAATCGGGCAGGTAATCCGAATTTACCTGACAACGTTGGGAACGAGGTAAGGCATGAACATCAATGCCACTTTAATATTGCAATCGATCGCGATGATGATCTTCGTATGGTTCTGTATGAAGTTCATCTGGCCGCCATTGCTGAAGGCAATGGATGAGCGCCGCGAGAAAATCGCTGAAGGGCTTGCTGCCTCCGACATGGCCGAGAAAGAACTGGCCAAGGCGAAGGTCGAAGTTGACGAGCAGATCCGCGAAGCCCGTGACAAGGCAGGCGAAATCGTGGAGCAGGCCAACCAGCGCCACTCACAGATTCTCGACCAGGCCAAGGAAGACGCCACGGCCGAGCGGGGACGACAGGTCACCGCAGCAGAGGCGGAAATCTCCCAGGCAGCAAACCAGGCCCGGGAAGAGCTTCGGTCATCAGTAGCGACCCTCGCGGTTCTGGGTGCTTCGAAGATTCTTGAGAAAGAAGTTGACGCGGACACTCACCGTGAACTGCTCGACAAGCTGATTGCCGAGATCTGAGCATGAGTAGCCTGACCACACTCGCACGCCCCTATGCAAAAGCCGCTTTTGAGCTGGCCGAAGCCGAACAAGCCTTGACCGGTTGGGACGACATGCTGGGGCTGGCCAGCGATATCGTAACCGAGCCCTCCATGGCGAGCCTGCTGGGAAACCCTGATTTCAGTAACACCCAGGCGGTGGAGCTCATCACCGGGGTGGCGGGCGAAGCGTTTGACCGCCGGTTCCAGGATTTTCTGAAGGTGCTGACCGACAACGACCGCCTGTCGCTGCTGCCGCAGATCTGCGAGCTGTACCAGGCATTGCGTGAAGAGGCGGAAAATCGCCTCAGCGTGAAGGTTGTCTCGGCGATTCCGCTGGATGAAGAGCAAACCGGCCGGATGCAGCAGGCCCTGGCACGGCGGTTTGACTGCGAAATCGAGCTGGAAAACGAAATCGACGCGGACATCATCGGCGGCGCGGTGGTGTACGCCGGAGACCAGGTAATCGATGGCTCTTTACGCGGCAGGCTCCAGAAGCTGTCCAACAGCCTTGCGAACTAATTTTTAAGGAATAAGCACAATGCAGACGACATTGAATCCATCTGAAATCAGCGAACTGATCAAAAATCGCGTTGAAGAGCTGAATATTTCGGCCGAGACCCGTAACGAGGGCACGGTCGTGAGTGTCTCCGACGGAATCGCACGCTTGCACGGCCTGGAAGACGCCATGCAGGGTGAAATGATCGAGTTTCCCGGAAACACCTTCGGCCTGGCGCTCAACCTCGAGCGCGATTCCGTGGGTACAGTCATCATGGGTGAGTACGAGCACATCACCGAAGGAGACACGGTCAAGTGCACCGGGCGAATCCTGGAAGTACCTCATGGCAGGGGTTTGCTGGGACGCGTGGTAGATGCTCTCGGTAACCCGATCGATGGGCAGGGCCCGATCGATAACGACGGTTTTGCCCCGATCGAAAAAGTGGCGCCGGGCGTCATCTGGCGTAAATCGGTCGATCAGCCGGTTCAGACGGGTCTGAAGTCCATCGACGCGATGGTTCCGATCGGCCGCGGACAGCGAGAGCTGATCATCGGCGACCGCCAGATCGGTAAATCCGCCATCGCGATCGATACGATCATCAACCAGGTGGGTACGGGCATCAAGTGCGTCTATGTCGCCATCGGTCAGAAACAGTCCACGGTAGCCAACGTGGTGGCCAAGCTCGAAGAGCATGGCGCCATGGAACATACCATCGTGGTTAATGCGTCTGCTTCGGAATCAGCGGCAATGCAGTACATCGCACCGTATTCCGGTTGCACCATGGGTGAGTATTTCCGCGACCGCGGTGAAGACGCCCTGATCATTTACGATGATTTGACCAAGCAGGCCTGGGCTTATCGCCAGGTGTCCCTGCTGCTGCGCCGGCCGCCGGGCCGTGAAGCCTATCCGGGTGACGTGTTCTACCTGCACTCCCGTCTGCTGGAACGCGCGGCGCGGGTCAACGAAGAATACGTCGAGAAATTCACCGACGGCCAGGTCACCGGACAAACCGGTTCGCTGACGGCCCTGCCGATCATTGAAACCCAGGCCGGTGACGTTTCGGCTTTCGTACCGACCAACGTGATCTCCATCACCGATGGCCAGATCTTCCTCGACTCCGACATGTTCAATGCCGGAATCCGCCCGTCCATGCATGCCGGCCTGTCGGTATCGCGAGTCGGTGGCGCGGCCCAGACCAAGGTCATCAAAAAACTGGGCGGCGGTATCCGACTGGCGCTTTCCCAGTACCGGGAACTGGCGGCATTTGCTCAGTTCGCTTCCGATCTTGATGACGCAACCCGTGCACAACTGGACCGGGGCCAGAGGGTAACGGAACTGATGAAGCAGTCGCAGTACAGCCCGATGTCCGTCGGTGGCATGGCGGTTTCACTGTTTGCTGCAGACAGTGGCTATCTTGATGACGTGGAATTGTTGAAGATCGGCGCCTTCGAGACTGCATTGCTGGACCACATGAAATCTACCCAGGCTGAATTGTTGAGCACGCTCGACGACGGCGATTGGAACGACGATCTGAAGTCCCAGCTGACGGCCGTCCTGGAAGAGTTCAAGGCGACCGGTTCCTGGTAAGCGGAACGGGTAACACTTAGGAGCAAGCCGGATATGGCAAGCGGAAAGGAAATTACAGGCAAAATCCAGAGCATTGGAAACACCATGAAGGTGACTTCCGCCCTGGAAATGGTCTCTGCCAGTAAGATACGAAAATCCCAGGAACTGATGAACGCCAGCCGGCCTTATGTCCGGATGATGCGGCGTATCAGCGGCCATCTCAGCAAGGCCAACCCGGAAATTCGCCATGCCTTCACGGTGGAATACGAAACCGTGGAAAAGGTGGGTTATATCATCGTTTCGACGGACCGAGGCCTGTGCGGCGGTCTGAACAACAATCTGTTCAGGATGGTCATGAACGACATGATGGGATGGCAGGAAAAAGGCGTTGGCGTGAATGTCGTTACCTTCGGCAAGAAGGCGGGAGCGTTCTTCAAGAACGTTAACGTCGAG
>JARFQZ010000289.1 GCA_029287515.1 Lysobacterales bacterium | reverse complement strand
GCCTCGCCGAGCTCACCCTTTTCGTGAAGCGCGGTGATCATGTAGAGGCCGAGGATGTCGGCCTTGCCCTCCTCGAGTGCCGACGACTGCTCGAGAAGTGCTTCGCGCACGGTGCCGCTGCCGTCGAGTGTCGTCTTGATTCCGAGGCCGTGAGCGACCTCGTGGAACATCGTGTTGGCGAAGAACGCATCGAAGGTCACGTTCGCCCGCTGCTCCTCGACGATCAAAACCTCGGAGATCGGCACCAGGATCTGGTTGTACTTGGCCAGCATGGCGTTTTTCAGCTGCAAACGCCGGGTCCCCTTGGCCAGCTGGACTTCCTCGTCATTGGGCAGGTTGATCGCGATGGTCTTGGAGCCGGCGTTGGAATGGCCGGCGTAATAGATCACGTCATAAGCGTTCAGATCGGCGTCCGATCCGGGCATTTCCTTCTTGTATTCCTCCGGAACGGGCAGGCCGACCTGCAGTTCCGGCAGGTATTTCGCGAACCGTGCCAGGCGTTCGCTCCATGCCAGGTCCTTGATCAGCACGTAGGACTCATAGGCGGTCCGGTAGCCATACAGCAGGTCTTCGTAGGTTTCTATCGGCCCGATCACCAGCTCGATGGGGTTGTTTTTCATGTCCATCCAGGCCATGTCGGAAGCCTGGAAGTCATCGCTCACCAGGGCATCAGCCCGCATCACCAGGTAGTTGGCGAATTCCGGGTCGCTGGCGAGTTCGGCGGCCTGGCGCAACAGCCCCGCCGCTTCAGCCAGTTGGCTGGCGTACGCCTTGCTGTAGGGTTCCAGGTAAAGTTCGCCCTGTTCATTGCGCTTGACCAGCTTGTACAGGCCGGCTTTGCCCTCCTGGTCCCAGGCTTCAAACTCTTCCTTGCTCATGTCCGCGGGGTAGAATTGCGCACCCGGCGGCTTCGGTCCGGCGCTTTCCACGAACGGCTGGTCAGCAGCAAGGCGGTCCCAGGGGCCATAGTTGATGGCCGCAAACCGTTTCCGGTCCGGATCTTCAATCGATGCCAGCAATGGCTCCGGTTCGCCGTATGCCTGCAGCCAGAACAGTTCATCCATGATCTCCGATGCCCTGATCAGCAAGGGGATCATCTGCCTTTGCTGTTCGTCCAGGCGGCTGAGATCAGCCGTCAGCCTGACGGTGGCATAGATGTCGTAGCGCGAAGACTCTTGCCCGGTATCTTCGGCGGGGGGTGCTTCCCTGACTGCAATTTCAGGTTCTCCCACGGTTTCCCGCGGCGGTGGCTCCGCCTGTTGGCATGCGGTGAGGAGTAGCAGGGCAGCGATGAACAGGATGCGTTGGGCATTCATTGAATTAACTCCGAAAAAACGGCATTGAACCAAACCTTAAATGATATCAGACCGCATCAGCGCCGACCTGTGGAAATCAACTCAAATTGTCCCCATTTAAGGACTCATCCCTTATAATTGTGCGGTTTTACCAAGGTTCAGAATTATGCCGATTTACGAATATCAATGCGATTCCTGCGGCCACGAGCTGGAAAAGCTCCAGCGCATGAGCGATAACCCGCTGCGGGACTGCCCCGACTGCGGCGAAGCAGAGCTCAGGCGCCTGGTTTCCGCGGCCGGTTTTCGCCTGAAGGGCGCCGGCTGGTACGAAACCGATTTCAAGAAAGGCGACAAGAAAAACCTGCATGATTCAGGGTCTGCAAAGAGCAACTCTTCCAGCAAGAGTGCGGCCGGCAAAAGCAATGGGGCTGACAGCAAACCCGCCTCGACCAGGAAAACTGAAAGCAAACCCGCGTCCACGACTTCCGGCGCATCCTGAGCTTTCGTCGATACAAACGCCCATACCGGAGCATAGAAAATGCGCACACACCTTTGTGGCGAAGTGAATGAACAACTGGCTGACCAGGCGGTACAGCTGTGTGGCTGGGTCGACCGGCGTCGCGACCTGGGCGGACTGATTTTTATCAGCCTGCGGGACCATGCAGGCATCGTACAGGCTGTGGTGGAGCCCGACAGCCCCGCGTTCAAAGACGCCGAGGCGCTGCGCAACGAGTACTGCGTTCGAATCAGCGGCCTGGTGCGCATGCGGCCCGAAAGCCAGTGGAACGAATCCATGGCGACCGGCAAGGTGGAAGTGCTGGCCGAAACCGTCGAATTGCTCAACGCTTCAGCGCCGATGCCCTTGCTGATGACCGACGAGGACGGCGAAGAAATCCGGCTGAAATACCGCTACCTGGACCTGCGCCGGCCACGCATGCAGCACAACCTGCGGACCCGGGCGAAGATGTACCGGGCGATCCGCGACAGCCTGGACAGCAAGGGCTTCACGGAATTCGAAACGCCGATGCTGACCAAGGCGACGCCTGAAGGCGCCCGTGACTACCTGGTGCCGAGCCGCGTGCACGCGGGCCACTATTTTGCCTTGCCGCAATCGCCACAACTTTTCAAACAATTGCTGATGATGTCCGGCATGGACCGCTATTACCAGATTGCCCGCTGCTTCCGCGACGAAGACTTGAGGGCCGACCGCCAGCCCGAGTTCACCCAACTGGATATCGAGATGGCGTTCGTGGAAGAGTCCGATGTACAGGACCTGGCGGAAACCATGATCCGCGAAGTATTCAGGGACACGCTGGGCGTCGAACTGCCGCAACCCTTTCCCCGGTTGAGCTGGCACCAGGCCCTGGACCGCTACGGTTCCGACAAGCCCGACCTGCGCATTCCGATGGAACTGGCCACTGTCGATGAACACGTCGCACACGTTGAGTTCAGGGTGTTCTCCGGCCCGGCAAACGACGAGGGCTCCAGGGTCGCCGCCCTCCGTGTTCCCGGCGGCGCCGGGATTTCCCGCAAACAGATCGATGAATACACCGAGTATGTCGGGCGCTACGGCGCGCGCGGCCTGGCCTGGATCAAGGTGAACGATGCCGACGCCGGGCTGGAAGGCCTGCAGTCGCCGATCGCCAAGTTCCTGGACGATAAAGCCTGGCAGGGTATCGCCGGGGCAACCGGAGCCCAGAGCGGGGACATCCTGTTCTTTGGCGCCGGCGAATGGCTTACCGTGAGCACTTTCATGGGTGAGCTGCTGGTGCGGGCCGGCCGGGACCGGGGCCTGGTGCAGGAAGGCTGGCAGCCCCTGTGGGTCAACGAATTCCCGATGTTCGAGTGGGACGAGGAAGCCCGGCGGCATTTCGCCATGCATCATCCCTTTACGGCACCGCTGAAAGATGATCCGGAAGCACTGCTGGCCAATGCCTCGACTGCATTGTCCAAGGGCTACGACATGGTGCTGAACGGCGCCGAGATCGGTGGCGGTTCCATCCGTATCCATGATCCCGGTATGCAACAGGCCGTGTTCAAACTGCTGGGGATTGGCGAAGAAGAAGCGCAACTGAAATTCGGTTTCCTGCTGGACGCGCTGAAATACGGTTGTCCGCCCCATGGCGGTATCGCTTTCGGCCTGGACCGTATTGCGGCGCTGATGTCGGGCGAGGAATCGATTCGCGACGTGATCGCTTTTCCGAAGACCACCACGGCGCAGTGCCTGCTGACCTCGGCGCCCTCGAAAATACCCGATGAGCAGGTGGCCGAACTGCATATTCGCAATATCAGCAAGGACAGTTGAAACCCGACGATCGAACGGGTGTCATAGCGGCGTTGGCGGCCTACATTTTCTGGGGCCTGGCGCCGATCTATTTCAAACTGATCCAGGACGTGGCGGCCAGCGAGGTCATAGCGCACCGCGTTCTGTGGTCGATTCCGCTGCTGGCGATTTTCCTGTTCCTGCGGGACGGCCGGGATTTCTGGCAGCGCTTGCGCCTGCCGCGGCGCACCGTGATGATCCTCCTGGGATCCGGCCTGCTGGTCATGTGCAACTGGCTGGTGTTTGTCTGGGCCGTGGTCAATGGCCAGGTGCTGGCGACCAGCCTGGGATACTTCATCGGCCCGCTGGTCAATTTCCTGCTAGGGTACCTTTTCCTGAAAGAGCGCCTGACCCACATCCAGACCCTGGGAGTGATGATCGCCGCCGCCGGCACGGTTTATCTCGGCTGGTTCCTGGGCACGCCCCCGTGGATATCATTGGCGCTGGCTTTTTCATTTGGATTCTATGGGCTGATCCGCAAAAAGCTGGATGTGGGTCCCATGGTCGGACTGCTCTGGGAGGCGACGCTGATCGCGCCCCTGGCCATTGCGTTCATGACGTGGTCTTTTCACATCGGGACACTGTCATTCGGCGCAGGCAGCGTGAGTACGGACTTCCTGCTGGCGCTGGCCGGCCTGGTGACCATTCTCCCGTTGATCTGGTTCAACGTGGCAGCCCGGTCACTTAGCCTGAGCACGCTGGGTTTCTTCCAGTACATCGCCCCTTCGATGACATTCCTTTTGTCGGTGTTCATTTACGGAGAGCCATTCACCCAGGGCCACGCGGTGGCGTTCGGTTGCATCTGGCTGGCGCTGGCGATGGTCTCTGCCGAGTCGGTCGCCCGGTCACGCCAGCTCAGGATATCTTGAGCAGATGACGGTGCGAACGGAAGTCATCATTGTCCATGGACTGTGGTTCGGTTCCTGGGCCATGGCAAGCCTGGCCAGGAAACTGGAGGCAGCAGGCCTGGTCTGTCGTCGCTACTCCTATGCAACGACTGGTGACGGCCTTGATCAACATGCCGCAGGCTTACGGCAGTTCGTGGCCAGGTCACCCGCGAAAACGGTCCATTTCGTGGCCCACAGCCTTGGCGGGCTGGTCACGCTGAGAATGCTTCGGATGTATCACAGGGTGGCGCCGGGCAGGATCGTGCTGCTGGGCAGTCCTTTGGGCGGCAGTGTAACGGCGCGGAAAGCCGCGAAGGTTCCCGGTTCCGAAAAGTTGCTGGGTGACATTCGTTCCGCGCTGCACAGGGGTTATGGACGCATTCCACCCGATCGCGACACGGGCATGATCGCCGGCGCCAGGGGCATCGGCCTTGGATTACTGGTGGGCGGTGTAGGCGGCCCGGGAGACGGCACGGTGGCGTTACGTGAAACGCACATGCCGGGACTGGCAGACCACATCACATTACCGGTCACACACACCGGCATGTTGTATTCCAGAGAAGTTGCGCGCCAGGCCGCATATTTTCTTCGCTCGGGTGGCTTCGAGCACGGCCCTGCATGCTAAAATATCTGGTTTAGTTATCTACCAGGGAAAAAAGCGCTTATGGCTGGACACAGTAAATGGGCGAATATCCAGCACCGCAAGAAAGCGGTGGACGCCAAGCGGGGAAAAATATTCACGCGGGTCAACCGTGAACTGACCGTCGCAGCACGCGAAGGCGGCAGCGATCCGGATGCGAATCCCCGCTTGCGGCTGGCAATTCAGAAAGCCAACGCGGCCAACATGCCCAAGGACACCATCGAGCGCACCATCAAGAAAGCCGCTGGTGAACTCGAGGGTGTGACTTACGAGGAAATCCGCTACGAGGGGTACGCACCCAATGGCGTGGCGGTGATGATCGATACGCTGACCGACAACCGCAATCGCACGGTTGCCGAAGTACGCCATGCGTTCACAAAGCACGGCGGGAATCTCGGCACGGACGGCTCGGTAGCCTACCTGTTCAGCAAAATCGGCGTCCTGAACTTCCCTCCGGGCACGTCCGAGGACGAAGTCATGGAAATTGCGCTGGAAGCAGGCGCCGATGACGTGGTTATGGAAGACGACGGGTCGATTGAAGTCGTCACTACGCCCGAAGCGTTTACTGACGTGGTCACCGCGATGGAAGAGGGCGGCCTGACGCCGGCCAACTCGGAAGTGACGATGCGTGCCAGCCTCGAAGTGGAACTGGACGTGGAGAGCGGCCAGAAAGTCCTGAAGTTCCTGGACGTGCTGGAAGACCTGGACGACGCCCAGGCGGTTTACTCCAACGCGGACATCCCAGACGAGGCATACCAGGGCTGATGCGGATACTGGGCATCGATCCGGGTTCACGTTTTACGGGCTTTGGCATCATCGAGGTTGACGGGAGCCGGGCTCTGCCCATTCACCAGGGAGTGATCAAGGCAGGAAGCGGTGAGTTTCCCGAACGCCTGGGCATCATTTTCAGCGGTATCAGTGACCTGATCGATGAGTTCAGGCCCGACGAAGTAGCGGTCGAAACGGTTTTCGTGAGCAAGAACGCATCCTCGGCCCTTAAGCTGGGGCAGGCGCGCGGCGCGGCGGTGTGCGCTGCCATTGCCAAAGGTCTGCCGGTAGCGGAATACTCGCCGCGGTCCGTCAAGCAAGCCATCGTCGGGCGCGGCGGCGCAGACAAGGTGCAGGTACAGCACATGGTCACCGTGTTGCTGCAACTGAAAGAAAAGCTCGCCGAAGACGCCGCCGACGCGCTGGCTGTGGCATTATGTCACCAGCATACGCAGCAAACCACGGAACGGATGCAGGCACTACAACAACGATGATCGCACGCCTGGCAGGAACCCTGATCTACAAGCAGCCACCGCTCATGGTGATCGACGTCACCGGCGTCGGGTACGAAGTGGAGGCCCCGCTGTCCGTGTTTTACGACTTGCCGGAAATCGGGCAGCCCATTGTTATTCTTACGCACCTGTCCATCAAGGACGACAGCCACACGCTTTATGGCTTCTCCAGCGAGGCGGAAAGGACCCTGTTCCGGCAGTTGCTGAAGATCAGCGGGATCGGCGCCAAGCTGGCGCTGACCATCCTGTCGGGCGCCAGCGGCGAAGAACTGGCCCGTTACGTGGCGGAAGGCGACTCGGCAGCGCTGGTCCGCCTGCCGGGGATCGGCAAGAAGACCGCCGAACGGATCATTATCGAATTGCGGGACAAGCTGGACGTAGTGCCGGTAACCTCCACCGCGGTCACGGCGGGTGGCGAGGCGCTGCCCGCAAATGCTTCCAGCGAAGCCATTACGGCGCTGAATGCCCTGGGCTACAAACCCCAGGAGTCCAGCAGCCTGGTGCGCAGAGTTGCGAAACCGGACATGAGCGTAGAGGAAATCATCCGGCTGGCCCTTCAATCCATGGTGAAATCGTAAATGAACGAAGCAGAAGACCGGGTCATATCACCCGAAGACAGCGTTGAGGATTTCGCGCTGGACGCCAGCCTGCGCCCAAAGACCATGAACGAGTACATCGGCCAGCCGGCCATGCGCGAAAAACTCGGGATTTTCCTCGAGGCCGCAAAGCGCCGCAGCGACGCGATGGACCACACGCTGATTTTCGGCCCGCCGGGCCTGGGTAAAACCACCCTTGCCCACGTGATTGCCCATGAACTGGGTGTCAGCCTGCGCCAGACCTCCGGCCCGGTGCTGGAACGCGCCGGCGACCTGGCGGCGCTGCTGACCAACCTGCAAAACGGTGATGTGCTGTTCGTCGACGAGATCCACCGCCTTTCACCGGTGGTGGAGGAAGTGCTGTACCCGGCGCTGGAAGATTTCCAGATCGACATCATGATCGGCGAGGGGCCCGCGGCCCGCTCGATCAAGCTGGATTTGCCAAGATTTACGCTGATAGGCGCCACCACCCGCGCGGGCCTGCTGACATCACCGCTGCGCGACCGTTTCGGCATCGTGGAGCGTCTGGAATTCTACAGCGCAGAGGAATTGTCGCTGATTGTCACACGATCGGCAGGAATACTGCAGATTGGTATCGATAATGAAGGAGCGCTGGAAATCGCGAGGCGATCGCGGGGAACGCCCCGAATTGCCAACCGCCTGTTACGCCGGGTGCGTGATTTTGCGGAGGTGAAAGGTGACGGCCATATTGACCTTCCCATTGCCGCTTCAGCGATGGAAATGTTACGCGTGGATGAACAGGGTTTCGACACGATGGACCGACGCCTGCTGAAAACGATCATCGAACATTTCGACGGTGGCCCGGTGGGCGTGGAAAGCATCGCGGCCTCCTTGTCGGAAGAGCGCGGCACGGTAGAGGACGTGCTCGAGCCCTACCTGATTCAGCAGGGCTACATCACGCGCACTGCGAGAGGGCGCATGGCGACCCCCAAAGCTTACCGCCATTTCGGGCTGGAAAAGCCCGCCGGTCGCGGTAACGACCTGTTCGGTTCGAAATAGCGGTCCAAAATGGGGTCAGATGAACTAAATAACGGGCCATGTGTCTGGCAGATAAGGCCCGAGGCTGATGGAGTTGAAGAATAATGCAGAATGAAATGCAAATCTGGCAGTTGGTCATGGAGGCCAGCTGGCTGGTGAAGGGGGTCATGGGGCTCCTGTTGATCGCCTCGGTTGCTTCCTGGGTGATCATTTTCAGAAAACGCCAGATATTGACAAAGGCGGAAAAAGAGGCGAACAGCTTCGAAGAAAAATTCTGGTCCGGAACCGACCTGACCGCCCTGCACGAAGCGATCACCGGCGCGCACCGGGTCAGCAAGGGCATGGAGCGGATTTTCGATGCCGGCTTCTCGGAGTTCCTGCGCATGCGCCAGCAGGGCAGGATCGGGCCGAAAGCGATGGTGGAGGGCGCGCAGCGCTCGATGCGTATCGCGCTTACCCGCGAAACCGAAGACCTCGAAAACCATTTGAATTTCCTGGCTACCGTGGGCTCGACCAGCCCCTATGTCGGGCTGTTCGGCACCGTCTGGGGCATCATGACCTCGTTCCAGCAACTGGCCAATGTCAACCAGGCCACCATTGCCATGGTGGCGCCCGGAATCTCCGAGGCGCTGGTCGCCACGGCCATGGGCCTGTTTGCCGCCATTCCCGCGGTGATCGCGTACAACCGCTTCTCCAACCAGGTGGAGCGGCTGGAAGTGCGGTATGACAACTTCAAAGAGGAATTCTCCAGCATCCTGCAACGCCAGGCGCATCTGCTCAGCGAGGAGTAAGTTCCATGGAGTCAGGAAAAAATCGCCGCCGGCCCATGGCAGAAATCAACGTCGTTCCTTACATCGACGTGATGCTGGTGTTGCTGGTCATTTTCATGATCACCGCGCCATTGCTGAACCTGGGCGTCGAGGTCGAACTGCCCAAAGCCGACGCGGAACCCATGGACACGCAGGAGAATGAAGAACCCCTGGTAATTACCGTGCTGGAGAACGGCGACCTGTATCTCAACGCCGGCGGGGACCTGGACGGCACCAGCAGCGGCTTGATCGACCCGGAAGGGCTGGTCACCATGGTCACGGCCATCGTCAGCCGCAACCCGGAGATCCAGGTGCTGGTGGGGGGTGACGAACGCGCCAGCTACGGACAGGTATACCAGGCCATGGTACTGCTGCAGAAAGCCGGCGTCACCAAGGTCGGCCTGATGAGCGACCCGAAAGAACTCGGGATGGGGCCGGAGGGAGACGCGGAGTAGGCCGTGAGTTTCTGGCAGGAATTCAATGCACGGCTCAGGGCGCTCGGAATGGCGCTGGGCGTGCATGTCCTGATGGCGGCCCTGGTCGTGGTGGGCACGATGGACTGGAAGCCGTTCCGCAAGCCCCAGAACGTGGGGCTGACGATCGAAGCGGTGATCGTCGATACCTCAGAGATCAAGAAACAGCGAGACGAGGCCAGGAAGGCCGCCGAGATGGAAGACCGAAGGCGTCAGCGTAACGAGGAACTGGAGCGCCAGCGTCAACGCGAGGAACAGCGGGCAAAAGACCAGGCGGAAAGACGCCAGCGGGAACTCGAAGAGCAGAAAAAACGTGAAGCCCAGGACCGCCTGCAACAGTTGCGGATGGAACGAGAACGCAAGCTGGAAGAGGAGCGCCTCAAGCAGCAACGCGAACTGGAGCAGATCAGGGCCGAGCGCGAGGCGGCGGAGAGACAACGAAAACTGGAGGAAGAACGGCTCAAGCAGATCGAGGCGCGCAAGGAGCAGGAACTGCTGGAACAGCAGAGACTGCAGCGTGAGGCAGCTGCCCAACGCCAGCGTGAACAGGAGGCCCGGGAATTCCGAGCCGGGCAGATAGCGACTCTCGATCAGAATTACCAATTGGCCATTCAGAGCTTCGTAACCCAGAACTGGCTGCGGCCGCCAACCGCGCAAACCGGCTTGAGGTGCACGTTGAAGATCGTGCAGATACCGGGTGGTGAAGTGATTTCCGCGGCCATTTCCGGTAAATGCAACGGTGACGAGGCAACGCGCCGTTCGATCCTGGCGGCGGTGGAAAGAGGCGGCGCACTTCCGTATCGTGGTTTCGAAGACGTGTTCCAGAGAGAAATTGACTTTATTTTTATCTACGACGGTGACTGAAAACGTGAAAAAACTATTCTTTGTCCTGCTTGCCCTGGTGGCATTCCAGACGGCCCAGGCCCAGCTGGAAATCGAGATCATCAGCGGCAATCCCAGCGCCCTGCCGATCGCGATCGTGCCTTTCCAATGGCAGGACCAGACCGCGCTACCGGCCACGACGGTCGACCAGATCATTTCCGGTGATCTCTACCGTTCCGGCCTGTTCGACCCGATGGACGTCGCGGACATGGCGGAAAAACCGGTGGAGCAGGAAAGTATCCGCTTCGGAACCTGGCGCCTGCTGAAAGTCGACTACATTGTCATCGGCAAAGTCCGCACCCCGGCTGACGGCCAGGGCCACGAGATCATTTACCAGTTGTTCGACGTGCACACGCAGGAAATGCTGCTTTCTCGGATCACCACGGTCGGCCTGGGTGACCTGCGATACGGCGCTCACAAAGTGGCAGACGCCATCTATGAAAAGCTGACCGGCGTACCCGGCGCTTTCGCGACCCGCATCGCCTACATTACCTCTACAGGGCTGGGCAATAACCAGCGCTACGAACTGGTGGTGGCGGACGCGGACGGCTTCGGCCCGCAATCGATCGTTGGATCACCCGAACCGCTGCTGTCGCCGGCCTGGTCGCCAGACGGGCGCAAACTGGCTTACGTTTCGTTTGAGAAGGGGAACTCAGCCATTTACATGCAGGACGTGTCCACCGGCGCCAGGGAACTGATCTCCAGTGGCAAGGGTATCAACGGCGCGCCTTCATTCTCGCCGGACGGCCGGAAAATGGCGCTGACACTGTCCAAATCGGGCAATCCCGAAATCTATGTCCGCGACATGGCCACCGGCCGCCTTGAGCAGATCACGACGCACTGGTCGATCGACACGGAACCCGTCTGGGCGCCCGACGGACGCGCCATTTATTTCACCTCGGACCGCGGCGGGCGACCGCAAATTTACAAGGTTCCACCCGGCGGCGGATCACCCGAAAGAGTGACCCTGGAGGGTGATTACAACGCCCGCGCCAGCATTTCACCCGATGGCCGCAGAATTGCTGTAGCGCAGGGCAGAGGAAACGAGTATCGTATAGCGGTCTGGGATATCAATACCGAGCGATTTACCATACTGACGCCGGGCAAACTGGATGAATCTCCCAGCTTTGCGCCGAACGGCAGTATGATTCTTTATGCGACCCGGGAAGGGACCCGGGGCGTGTTGTCCGCCGTGTCGGCGGATGGTAATGTCAGACAGCGGCTGATCCTGAGCGAAGGGGATGTTCGGGAGCCCGCATGGTCACCGGTTATCAGGTAGAATATCCGGATAAATTCAGGGAACAGCCGTAGAGGACGGCTCGACTATAAAAACCAGGAGGAAATAATGAAAAGCGCGTGGCGATTGACTCTCGCATTAATGATTGTAATGACCATGGCAGCATGCCAGACCACCCCGGAGGCAGAGCCGGAACCGGAGCCTGCTCCAGATACTTCAACTGACGTGGATACCTCAGGTGCGCCTGATCCCCGCGACTATACCGACGCGCGAAATTTTGACAATCCGGAAAGCCTGTTGTCAAAACGCGTCATCTATTTTGATTTCGACAAGTCGACGGTGCGCCCGGAATACCGCGGTATCGTCTCGGCCCACGCGGCATACGCAGCAGCCAATTCTACGGCCCGCGTAACGCTGGAAGGCCATGCCGATGAGCGCGGCACCCGCGAGTACAACCTGGGCCTCGGCGAACGCCGCGGCAACTCGGTAACCGGCCTGATGTCGGCTCAGGGTTCCAGGGGCAACCAGCTCACCGTTGTCAGCTATGGCGAAGAACGCCCGACCTGCCGCGTCAGCGAAGAAGACTGCTGGGCCATGAATCGTCGAGTGGAGATCGTTTACACAGCAAGATGATGAAAAGTCGCCGCGTTAGCAATAAGACCATGGTGGTCAGCCTCGTGCTGGCCACCATCATTTCTACTCCTGCAATCCGCCCGGCCCTGGCCCAGGATGCCGATCCATCAG
>JARFQZ010000244.1 GCA_029287515.1 Lysobacterales bacterium | reverse complement strand
AAAACCTTGCAGTCTTCTTCCATGACTTCTTCGATCAGATGCGCGCCACCAACGATTCCTTCGCATTCCGGGATCAGGTCGTCGGTCGTCATGTCGAACAGATCCAGGTTGGGCGAGCAGCAGTAGAACTTTGCGCCGGCTTCGTGCGCGTCTTTAATGAAATCATAGACGGATTTCGGAGATCCTTCCTTGACGAACAGTTTTTCAGCCACCCCTTTCCTCATCAGGCGTCCGGAAGTTGCTGTGCAAATCACATCGACTTCATACTCCATGGCTGCCGCCACGGTTGCCTGGAAAATGGGGGCGCCGAGTTCCTCGCCGTTACGGGTGTCGGTGTTGGCCATCACGATGATGAGTTTTTCTGCCATTGTCGGATCCTGCTTGATTCGTGAACGGGTAATATTACGTTAATCTAATGTAATTATGCAATATTAGCTATTGCTTATGAATGGAGCCTGTGTTCGAAAGCGCTCAATTTACAGATCAGCCTTTCAATTCTAGCGGTATGCGGCGCCGGATTTGCATTAAACCGGTAATCTTGATGATCCCGGTCATTACGGGAACCAGCGCATCTTCGATATCCTTCGACATCCGCTGCATTCGTTCCAGCTGAGGCGCGGGATTTTCCGGAGATTCCTCGAACTCCATGATCAGGTCTTCGGCCATGGCAGTCTTGAATCCGGGATGTCCGGTAAATCCCAAAGCATTCTCACCCACCTGGAACACGGCCGGCCGGCCGGTGCCGTCTTCCGCCAGTATCCGGGCCGTATCCGGCGGCACGGGCCAGTCTCGCATGTAACTTACATGGGGAAAAGTTTCGGGCATGAATCCGCCCAGTGCGCCATCGTCAATTCGCCGGGCGTGTCCGACGGCAAATTCAAGCGGCGCCGGTTCCGAACTGCCACCCGACGCGATCGCCAGAAGCTGGGCGCCCAGGCCAATGCCCAGCACCGGCTTTCCCTGGTCCAGCATGTTTCGGGCCAGCCGGATTTCCTCATTCAGCGTCGGTACATCACGCTCGCCCGCACTGCCCCAGGGACCGCCGCCCATCAGGAACAACGCATCACAAACATCCGTTGCCTGCGGTACCGTGCCCTGCTCGGTGAACGGCCGGAAATACCTGAAGCGAATCCGCCGACCCTCCAGGTGATCTTCCATCAGGCCAAGATAATCCGCGGATGTGTGCTGAATGACGTTGATAAGGTTCATTCGCTTGCCAGTGCATCTTCTATGGAGGCTATGAAATCCTCGGGTGATACCGATAACACTTCAAAGTCTGATTGCTGGAAAAATTCGCTGACCACGCGGGCCACTTCTTCCAGGTACACACCACGCAACCGGGATTCCAGATCGTAAATCAGCCTGGGTGGCGTAACAAAGAAATCGCCCGTCACCAGCGCTGCCCGAATTCGGTTTTGCGCCGGTCCCTCCAGGCGCATGTAAGTTTTGATCGACCCGCCAGGGCCTGAACAGACACCCGCCAGATCCCCCCTCGCGGCCGGCGGTTCTTCGATCTCGCGCACGAACGCTTCGGTTCCGATTTCTTCCCGGAGCAGTTCCTGCGCATGCACCCGCTCTGCATCAGTAAGTTCACCAGGCGCCATTTGCAGGCCGAACCGGTCTGAGAATGCGGCGGTCAATGAATCCTGTATCTCTTCCAATCCGGGGGTTTCATCACCCAGGAGTTCACGCAGGGTGACCACGCGCTGAGCGGCGGAATCGAGCTTATGCCTTGCCAGCTTGGCCTGGGGTATGCGAAGGGCGGAAGTCATGGTCTGCGGGTCCATATCAACCAGAACAGTCCCCTGGAAAAACAAGGTATCTCCGTCGAAAAAGCCTCCGGTTCCACTTATCTTGCGGCCATCTACCTCGATGTCGTTTCGGGGCCTGAACCTCGCCCGGACCCCGGTTCGGCTGATCCCATCGGCGGCCGCCTCGCAGATTTCACGCGTCAGTTCTGGCAATGATTTCACCTTCAGGGTCCGGCGGTGGAAAGCCAGTTCCCAACCCAGCAGCCCCGGTTCCATGAAAATGGCTCCGCCACCCGTTATCCGGCGAACCACGCCAATTTCGTTTTTCCGGCAATAATCCAGGTTGATTTCCTGGCCAAGCGCCTGGTGCCGGCCGATCAGAGCCGTGGGAGGAAAACGCAGGAAGCGCAGCGTATCGGGCACATCACCGCGCTGGTGCGCCTCGATAATAGCCTGGCCAATGGCGATGTTCAGGCGCCCTTCCAGAACGCCGGTATCGAGCACGCGGAACTTGTCTGACATCTCTTACCCGACGTCCTCAAGTCAACCGATGCGGTATATCCAGCTGCTTGCGAATTTTCCTGATGTCCTTTTTTTCCGGCTGAAACGGGAAACTGGCGATGTCGCTGGGCGGTGAATCACCATAGGGCCGGTCGCAGGCCGAAACGTCGTCCTGGAACTTGCCCGGACAACCCGAAGTGCGGAACGGCAAACCGCTGTTGATGATGTCGTCGAGTTCGCCGCTGGGCAGGCCAAAGTCAACCAGCCGGCCCTGTTCATCAAATTTCATGTGATCGATTCGGGCGTCGCAGTAATCGATCAGGTAGCGGCCGAGCTGCACGCGCCGCCACTGGTCGCGGGGCGTGGCCGGCAGATGATCCATCAGCGAGCCTTCCTCGGGGAAAAAGCAGAACATGTGATTGTGTCCGCCCAGGTCGACGATTTTCTGCACCAGGCGCAGGATATCGTGTTCGGTTTCACCCATGCCGGCAATGATGTGTACGCCAAATTTTTCCGGCCCGAAAATATCGCGGGCATCCAGTAACACTTCCCAGTACTTGTCCCACTTGTGAGGCGACTGCACCCCCTTGCCGCGTGTCCGGTCAAACAACTCGGGCGTCGCGGCGTCCAGCGCCACCGTGAATATGTCCGCGCCCAGATCTTTCAGCTTTTGCACGTCAGTGCGCCCCATGGTGGTCGGGTTGGACAGTATGGAAACGGGTATCGTTTCGGGATCGATGCGGTCAGTCCACTTTTTCAACACCGCTACGGTGTCGTCATCTGAACGCGGGTGGGTAATCATCGAGATGCACATGCGGTGGAATTGACTGTTTTCGCCGTCCGCGGCCACCTTGTCGATGATCACGTCCATCGGGACCGCCGGCCAGTCCACGCGGATGAAATTGCGGTCTGCGTAATCCCGCTCGGCCTCGCGATGCCTTGCCAGGCCGCAATAAGCGCAGTTTGCCCGGCACCCTTCCGGGTAGGTAAGCAGCAGGTTCAGGCAACGGGTGCAGGAGCAACGGTACATCCGCCCGGTGGTCACTCCCAGCGTGATTGCCGCCGCGGTGGACATCTGCACATATTCGGGCGAACGCATGTGGGGTGTCAGGATGTTGTAGTCAGGACGATAAACACCCTCGGGTTCGATATCGCGTGTTTTCACCGGGGCCCCGTTTTGCATCGCCTTCGGGGTTTTGCCCGGCAAGCGCGGCTCCATGATGTCGTATGGATTAAAGTCGAGTCCATCGCGCCCCTGGTCCGACGGCTGCGCTCCTTCGTTTTTGATACAACCCATTCGTTCTCTCCGGTTTTGCCTGTTCAGGCCGCGCAGCTGCTGCGGGCCAGTGTCGCGATACCGCTGCTTGCGCTGGTCTCGCCCAGCTTGATCGAGCAGCAAGCGTGCGCCTGGTGAAAAGGTCTGCCTGTCATGTCCGCCACCGCTACCGCCCCGTCCGCGGGAAAAGCAATGCCGTCGAGCCCTGCCATTACGGCATAGGCATCGGTGACGCGCTTGTGCATCCCGGGTGGGCGCGCGCAACCGAGCAGAACCTGGCGATCCGGCAGGCGTTTGCGGGCCTCAAGGAAAATACGGCCGACATCGCTGGTATCCGGCGTCACGAACGTTCCCGGTTTGGCGTAAAACGGCATGATGACCACCAGCACCAGCGCCTTGGTATCGTAGCGACTGAGGATATCCAGTGCGTTTTCCTCGCCGAGGATCCGGCCGTAATGCAACCCGATCACGATATGCGGTGAAATCTGCATGGAAGTCGCACACAGGGCTGCAACGGTCGATTCGAAGTCATCCACGGGACGATCCAGGTGGTAAACCTCCCGAATGGTTTCTTCGGCGCCGATGATGTCCAGCATGGCGACGTCCACGCCTGCCGATTCCATTTCCCTGGCGCCTGCCTCGTCCGTCAGCGCCGTGTGAATGGCGACGCGCAAGCCCGGATAATCCCGCTTCAGCTGCTCGATGACGGGGTAGAACCGCGAATAGCGGATTTCATTGCGCTTGTTGGAGCCCCCGGACAACAGGAACCCCTGCAGGTTTTCCGTCTCGATCAGGTCGCGGACTTTCCGGTCGAGAATTTCCGGCTTCACCGCCGGAATCATCGGCTCGAGAATCTTGGCCTCGCAATGGTCGCACATCAACGCGCAACCTCCGGCGGTGATGGAAAATGCCGGAAAACTGTTTTTACCGCAGCTTTGCAATTCCGAGCTTTCGTATTCCTTGAAGGTGGGTGTTGAAAACCGCACCATTCTTTGCGCGTTGCCCGGCGCAAGACGCTCCATTTCAGCGACCAGGCCCGGATCGAATTCCGCGTCTTCCAGTTCTTCAATATCCTTGAGATTTTCAAGCCATGCCATGTCAGTTCCAGATTATAGTCAATGCAGCACGAGACCGGGCAGTCTCTCGATTTCCGGCCGGACCGGACCCGGGTTGGGTTCATCGGCCAGGGTTTCTATCCAGCTACCGGGTACCTCATCTTCATCGACCAGGTCACTTTCCAGCGATTCGAGAAACGCCCTGACCCGATCGGGCAGTGCTGCCGGAATTTGCCGGCCACTCAGGCGGCCCCATAATCCACTCCAGCATCGCACAACCGTCCACGGATTATAACCACCGCCTCCCAGCACCACCGTGCG
>JARFQZ010000165.1 GCA_029287515.1 Lysobacterales bacterium | reverse complement strand
GAGAAATTGCCGGTATCACAGGACGACATCGGCATCGACGGCTGGGCCATCGAGGCTCGGGTCTATGCCGAGGATCCGTTTCGGAATTTCCTCCCTTCCATCGGCAGGCTGGTGTTTTACCGCCCGCCGGAAGAAAGTGAGTTTGTCAGGGTGGACACCGGCGTGTTCGAGGGCGGCGAAGTATCGATGTATTACGATCCGATGATTGCCAAGCTCATTACTTACGGGGAGACCCGTGAGGAGGCCAGCGCCCATATGCGCGCGGCGCTGGACCAGTTCATCATCAAGGGCGTGTCCAGTAATATCAGCTTCCTGTCGGCATTGATGGTCCACCCACGCTTCGTCGATGGCCAGATGAGCACCAACATGATCGGCGAAGAGTATCCCGATGGTTTTCACCCTGCCGACGTACCACACGAAGACCCGTCCATCATGATTTCGGTAGCGGCTGCGATGATGCGCAGCTACCGTGATCGCGCGGCACGAATCGATGGCCAGTTAAGGGGTCATGAGCGCGAGGTTCCGGATGAATGGGTGGTCCTTATGAACAACGAATACCACGACATAATCGCGGTGCCCGCCGCCGGCGGTTATGACGTAGAGCACCGCGGCAAGACCTATGCGGTACGGAGCGACTGGGAATTTGGCCAGCCGCTGTTCCATGGCACGATCAACGGCGAGGAAATCCACGTACAGGTCGAACGCCGCCAGGCGATTTATCGCCTGTCCCACGGCGGTTCCCAGGCCGATGTCCTTGTGCTGACACCACGGGCCGCGGAAATGATGAGGCACATGCCGGTGAAAGAGCCGCCCGACATGTCCGGTTTCCTGCTGTCGCCCATGCCCGGCCTGCTGGTGTCTATTGCAGTGAAGGAAGGGGATGAAGTCCGGGCTGGTGAAGAATTGGCCGTGCTCGAGGCCATGAAGATGGAAAACACGTTGTATGCGGAACGTGATGGCGTCGTAAAAAAAATCAATTTCGAACCGGGCGCCAGCCTTGCGGTGGACGACAAGATCATGGAGTTGGAATAACGGCGTGCAGCAGGAACTGGCTGAACGTGTGCTGGAAGGAGACCGCCGAGCACTGGCGCAGGCCATCACGCTGATCGAATCCACGCGCTCCGATCACCGCGTGGCAGCGGGCGCGCTTCTGGAAGAACTCATACCCCACGCAGGCCGTTCGATCCGCCTCGGAATTTCCGGAGTGCCCGGTGTCGGCAAGTCCACGTTCATAGAAGCGCTGGGAAACCATGTCATCGATGCCGGCCACCGGGTGGCCGTGTTGACTGTAGACCCTTCATCCGCCATCAGCGGCGGTTCCATCCTCGGTGACAAGACACGCATGGAAACGCTCTCGCGCCGGCCCGAGGCCTATATCCGCCCTTCGCCGGCGGGTACTACGCTCGGAGGGGTTACTCGCCGCAGCAGGGAAGCACTGATTCTCTGCGAGGCCGCCGGTTTCGACGTCATCATCGTGGAAACCGTGGGGGTGGGCCAGTCGGAAACCCGGGTGGCTGAAATGACCGACATGTTCCTGTTGTTGCTGTTGCCGGGCGGTGGTGATGAACTACAGGGCATCAAGCGGGGCATCATGGAGCTGGCGGACCTCATACTGATTAACAAAGCAGATGACGAACTTCAGAGTCTGGCGAAGCGGTCGGCGGCCGAATATCGAACCGCGCTGCGGTTGCTGCATCCCCGCTCGTCCGAATGGGACGTGGAAGTGCGGACCTGCTCCGCGCGGGATGGTGTCGGCATCGGCCAGGCGTGGGAAACGGTGCTCCGGCACAGGCAGGTTCTGGAATCCACCGGCCAGTTCAATCAGCGCCGGGCAGCCCAGGCCCGGGGATGGATGTGGTCCGAAGTCCACGACAGCCTGATAACCGCACTCCAGGGAGACCCGGAGGTACGCAAATGTATTCCGGAACTGGAAGCTGCGGCCAGCGATGGAACGCTTCCACCGACTACGGCGGCGAGGCAGTTGCTGGAAATTTTTCTGAAACGACATAAAGACTGGGATTGAACTACCACTGGAGAAACTCATGGCCCATCGACCTTTCAGAGTGCTCGGAATCCAGCAAATCGCCGTGGGAGGCCTGGATAAAACCCGGTTACGGGCCCTTTGGATTGATGCACTGGGCCTGGAGCTGCATGGCGATTTTCAGAGCGAAACAGAAAATGTGGACGAAGACATTGCCGTTATAGGGTCCGGCCCTTTCCAGGTCGAGGTGGACCTGATGCAACCGCTGGACCCGGAGAAAAAACCTGCGGTCCAGAACCCGCCGCTGAACCATGTCGGGTTGTGGGTCGATGACCTGCCGGCCGCCGTGGACTGGTTGACAGCCCGGGGCATGCGTTTCACGCCCGGAGGAATCCGCAAAGGTGCTTCAGGCCATGACATCTGCTTTATCCACCCCAAATCCAGCGATGAATTTCCCATCGGCGGCGAAGGTGTGCTGATTGAGTTGGTGCAGGCGCCGCCCGAAGTGCGCCGGGCATTTGAGCGGTCAGGTTGATTCAGCGCGCCGCGCTGGCTATTCTACGGTCCCTCAATCGCTCCAGGAAACAGCACAGTGTCTGCATCCGACAAAAACATTCTTTTCATCTTTCCCGGACAGGGATCCCAGTATCCCGGCATCGGCAGTGATCTCTTTGAGGAGTACGCCACGGCGCGCGCCGTTTACGACCAGGCCGGCGAAGTGCTTGGCTACGATATCGCCGAGCTGTCCTTCCGGGACCCCGATGACCAGGTCAACCTGACCCGGTTCACCCAACCGGTTTTGCTGACCCACTCGATTGCTTGTCTGCAGGTGTTCCGCGACCTGACCGATGACAAGCTGAAGCCGGCGCTGGCAGCCGGACACAGCCTCGGAGAATACTCCGCGCTGGTCGCTGCGGGAGTGCTGAGCTTTGAAAGTGCATTGAGCCTGGTACAGCAGCGCGGTGAGCTGATGGGTACCTACGGAGAGGGCGAAATGTCGGCCTTTCCCCTGAATGTGGACGCGATTAAACCTATCGCTGAGAGTCACTATTGCGCCATTGCCGGCTGCAACCTGCCTGAGCAAACCGTCATCGGAGGCCGCCCCGAAGACCTGGAAAAAGTCGAACAGGCGGTGCTGGAACAATTCGAAAGGGCGCGTCCGACCCGGCTGAAAACCGAGGGCGCTTTTCATACCTACTACATGGTCGAGGCGGCCCGGAACTACCGTGCGGTGCTGGAAACGGCAGAGTTTGCCGGTTCTGACACCGGTGTGTTGTCGAATTTCACCGGTAAAGTTCATGACAGCGATCCGGCGGCGATCCGAGCCGGCCTGTTTTTCCAGTTGTTTCACCCGGTGCTCTGGCACGCCAATATGCAAACGGCTTTCGAACAGGGTATGGACCTGGTGGTTGAATTCGGCGGCGGTATTGGCCCGGCGGATGATCCTGGCGGAAAAAGACCGAACCTGCAGGGTATGATCAAGCGGATTCTGCGTGCATCCGGGCACGCTGCTGAATACAAGGCTGTGATCAACGGCGCCACGATGGCCGCTTCGGCAGATTTCGTCAACCAGGATTGAGCCATGGGCCGCGTGCGGGAAATTGCTCAACTGGGCCATCCGGTCCTGAGGAAAATCGCCGAGCCTGTTGAAAAGATCGATGACGGCGTCCAGCAGCTGATCGACGATCTTTTTGCAACCAGCGAAGCGGCCAGCGGTGCGGGTATCGCCGCCCCCCAGGTCTACGTCTCCTCCAGGGTCTTCATCCTCAGTATCAAGCCTTCGGTCCGCTACCCGGACGCTCCCGAAGTTGAGCCTACCGCCGTGATCAACCCGGAAATTCTCTGGCAGTCGGAAAATCTTGAAAAAGACTGGGAGGGCTGCCTGAGCGTTCCGGGTATCCGGGGCAGGGTGCCACGCCCGGATGCGATCGGGGTGCGGTACCAGACACGGCACGGCGAGACCGTGGAACGGGAATTTTCGGGATTTGCAGCCCGCGTTTTCCTGCACGAGCACGATCACCTGGAAGGCATGACCTGGCTGGATCACGTGGAGGACAACCGTGAGATCGTCAGTGAGCAGGAATTCATGAGAGCGTTAATTGACTGAGCGGGAAATGCTTCGACGTCACAAGCCCCTGCCAGCCGGGCTGGCGACCCTGTTCCTTTTGCTCCTCCTTGTATCTCTCGCCGCCCGGTTCTGGGCCGGCGAACAGGTTTATCGCTTTATCGGGCCCACGCATATTGCAGCCGGTTCGGGGCAGGTCTGGATATTTGTATCGGGACAACTGTTCAGGCTTTCGCCTGGAGGTGAGTCGGTGGGTGTTTACCCTTCATCACAAACAGGGCTGGAAGGTGATCCCATCGATCTTAAGGTCATGTCGGACGGGCGCCTGTTGCTGGCGGAGCAGCAACCCGCGCGCATTCGCCTGTGTGATCCGGGAACCTGGGAATGTGAACCCATTCTTGCCGCAGTCAGCCCTGGGATCAAACGCCAGTTCAAGATCATTCCGGGCAAGCAGTCGGGCGCTTGGCTGCTGACGGACGCCGCGGGAGACACTTTATGGGAAATGCAGCAATCGGCCACTGAACCACGGGCCCTGCTTCCGGCGGGCACACTCGCCGGCCCCAACGACCTGGTTTTTGACAACAACGACGGGCTTTGGGTAGCGGATACCGACCACAGGAGAATCGCCGAGTTGGTTGCCGGTGATGACGGGGGCTACATTCCGGGCCGTGAACACAGCGCGGTGAACGAACTCACGGTGGACCAGCGATGGTATCCGATGATGCTCGCCGTGACTTCGGACCAGCGCCTGTGGGTGGCGCAGGCCGCGGATTTCAGCAAGCCCTGGTCCGACCTGGTGGTTTATGACCCTGAAGGCGGAGCACAGGCGCTCATCAATCTTCCCGAAGGCGCTTATGCAACCGATGTCGCGGTCCTGGATGACCAGGTGCTGGTGACCGACCTGGAGCAGTTTGCGGTGTATCGGATCGATCCCGGCAGTCTGGCTGTCAACCGCTTCGGCGACGAATCCTTCCGCAGGAGCCTGGGGGATATTCAGCAATCACGACTGGAGTACGATCGACTGGGCACCTGGGCTCTTGTTTCGTTGGTGGCTTGCGGTGCGCTGATGATTCTTTTTGCAATCCTGGCAACCCCGAAAGGCAAGCGCTGGACCCAGCTGCCGTCCGCTTTCGACCCTGAAAGCGTGACGGG
>JARFQZ010000144.1 GCA_029287515.1 Lysobacterales bacterium | reverse complement strand
ATTATACGTAGCGCCGCTGTCGGTCCCTGCATCATAGGGCGGAAGATCTACTACCAATTCATTAACCCAACGGCCATCGGAGCGAAGGCTCAGGCTATCCACTCCCACGAACCAGTCGGGACTGGGCGCGATCATGGACGTCAACGACACCAGCGGGAAAGGCTGGCTGATCTCGAATTCCATGGATACAACACCTGGCGAATCTCCGATGCCGCGCCCGGAAAGTGCTGACTGTGCGGTTCCTTCCGCAATCAGATCATCAACTTCGTTCAAAAGAGTGCCTTTCGCTCCGGTTTCCGCCATGGACTCGATGCCGGTTGTTGCAAGCTCACCGGATTTCCACAGCCGGGCATCCGCATTGTGTGTGGCGCCCACGAGGCCGGAAAAATGAGGGTTGGATGGGAAATCCTGCGGATGCGTCTGCTCACTCCAGTCCGCTTCGAAAGTCACCTGGTAGCTTGCACGGTAGCCGGGAGAAGAATCATCCTGGGCAGATACCGGTATGAGCCAGGAAAGTCCGATCAGGGCCAGGAATGCGATTTTGAGCATGGGTTAGTACCAGAGAAAGTTGCGATTGCTTATAGGACCCACGCTGTGCCTTGTTTCTTTCGCGAGCAATCTACGGACGAGCGCGATAGACCCCGAAGTGGACGAAAGGGTCAGCCGCCTTTTGTCCCGGTTCGACGTTTTTCGGAACCCGGTGCTTTATCGGCGACAGGCTCTGCAAGTACATCGCGATGGCTGCGGCGTCCTCCGGTGCCAGGTTCCTGTAGTTCATCCAGGGCATGACCGGCAGGATCTTTGACCCGTGATTGTCCATGCCGGACAGCAGCAGCATCGCAATCTCCTCCTGTGACCAGCGGCCCAGGCCGGTTTTCGGATCCGGTGTGAGGTTGGACGGGTAAACGATTCCCGGATCAGCTTGTACCATGGGATTGGCTGTTGCAATGCCGACTGATGAGCCGGCCAGCAGGCGCTCCGAATCCGGTTTGCCCAGCAGGGCGCCGTTGGTGTGGCAGCCGCCGCAGCCCAGCAATGTCACCAGGTACCTGCCTCGTTCTACATGCTGTGCCGGATGGGCGGTCGTACCGGGCGCCGGTGTTTCCAGCACAGCGGCCGGTTCCACCTGCTCGTAACCCTGCAGGGGATCCCTGGCGCTGGCGGGTGTCGCCAGTATCAGCACGAAAGCCGCTGCAGCCAGTCTTAGAAATGAATTGAACATGGACGTTACTGCTCCTGTCTGAAAATCCGGATCCATTCGCCGGGTCGCGGCTCGCCGGTGGGGTAATAGCCATTGATGAGGCGCAGATCCTGCACCTCGAACGGAGTCAGCTTCAGGTGCTGGCCCAGCCGGTCGAAGGTGGTCGCGGCTGTCGCCTTCACGTAATGAATGGTTTTTGGTTTTTGACCCGAGATTTCGCGATTTGAAACGGGCCGGAAGGTATCGATGGATTCGAGAAACTTCTGATCAAATTCTTCGAACGACGACTGGTTTTTCACTTCGCCCGTGAACAGGTAGGCGTTGAGCTTGTAGAAGACCACCGCGATGCGTTGGTCCGGGTTGCCATTTTCTCCGGGGAGTACGCCGGTATAACCCTTGAGCCGCGCAGGCTTGATCTCCTGTCCATCCCTCAGCTGTGAAATGTTGAGGAAATTGTAGAGATACTCCTCGGGGGTCTGTGGCGTGCGCGGATTGGGTGTCATGCTGAGCCGGGCATCACCGCCTTCCGGTTCGCCTGCAACGCTCTTTTTCTGTAAGTTTGCAAGATGTGTCCAGCCTTCGGGGAAATCGAAGCGAATGCGCAGTGACATGTCGGAGTAGCGCTCCGGCTTCGGGTCCTTTTCCTTGAAGTTCTCTCCCCATACAAGTCCTTCTGTCATTTGCCGGTAACGCTCTTCGCCCGAATCGCGCGCAGCCGACGACTCGATCGTTTTTGATTTGCTGACGGCACTGCGCAAACGCATGTCATTTCGGGGATGGGAGGCGAATAGTCCGTGATAGGACCTTCGCGGCGCTCCTCCCTGCGCAGCGCGATCCTTCATCATGAGTTCGAGATCCTTCATGGTGCTGAGCATCTGCAGCATCTCTTCCGGATCATAGCCAAGTTTCGCCATGTAGCGGGCCGCTGCTTCGTCCGCATCGAGTTCGTTATCGCGGCCGTGTCCCTTCAGCAGCGAGTTTGCGTAGGCCATGCCGGCTTCGTACGCTTCGTTGGCGCCGGATAGCATGCCGGCCAGTTGTGCCAGGAAGCGGGCGGTGCCGGCCGCCATCGGCATCAGATCGACATGACTCTGGGTGATGTGACCCACTTCGTGGGCCAGCACCGAAACCAGTTGCGCCTCGTTGCGAATGTAGTTGAGCAAGCCGCGATTGATGTAAACGTAATTGTCCGCGGTGGCGAAGGCGTTGATGTCGGGTGCATCGAGCAGTGTGAAGGTGAATTTTTCACCAGACATTTCGGAAACCGAGACTATTTCATTCACCAGGCCTTCAAGGTAAGCGGTCAGTTCCGGGTCTTGGTATGGGCCAATGGACGCCATCATTTCCGCATACATCTTCTCAGCGTTCGACGCACTGAACGCAGGCGCGGCGAAGAAAAGAAGGGCGGTCACGATGGCTGTGCAGGATAAGAGCCGCAACTCACTCCACCTCTTGCGTGAAATAGGAAAGCAACTGGTTCCCCAGCCCGACACAGGCTTCGCTTTCAACCCGGGTCAGCAAGGGGATGGGTGCGACAATGCCGATCACGTACGAGGTACCCTCGGAGTCTACCCGGATGCGTGCTTCTTCGGTCAGGTCCTGGAGGTTCCAGACGATGGCTTCGAAGGTAACGACCTTGTCCCAGGAAGTGTAGCCAAAGCAGCCAATCGCGTAAGGGCCAAGACCGCAGTGCATTGCGCCGCTCATGTCATGCGACTCCACCTCACCGTCCAGCCAGACAAGGTAGCTGATTTTTTCGCTCCGGATCTTTTCCTGCACCGTCGGTATCTCCATGATTTTCTTGAGGCGATTGAGGTGCTTCGGCGCGGTCCTTGGTTCGAACCAGGGATAGAGGGCATCCACGAAAGACTCCTCCATCATGACCTGGAAATTCGATTTGGACAGCTGGTTCCCCAGGCAGTTGATGAAATCGCGGTCTGTCTCGTAGTGTCCGGCGTCGCGCCGGCCCAGCACCGCCACCTTGTCTCCGGTCCCGATATCCATCGGCTCGGCCGTGGGCCGGTAGTCGTCAACGGTCGTCGTGGAGCCGCATCCCGCCAGTGCGGTGGCCGTCATCAGCAATATGATTGCAGTATGCTTCATGGTTGTTCGTTCGCCGCGAAATGTTGTTGCATCCACCCGTTGATTGCGGGAATCCTGAAAAAGTCCAGCATCAGCTTCGCGCCAGTGTCACGCAAGGCCATGATGGTGGCTTCCTCGATGGCCTTGCTGCGGGAAAACAGGTAAGAGTAAGGTGTCTTGCCATAGGCGGGCAGAAACCAGCTGTCGATGGGTACCCCGTCGGCAGTTGATATATCGAGGCTGTACTTGATCCAGACCTCGAACACGGTTTGATACGAATCTGACGGGGAGGAAAGCTGAACCTCCCGCACCGCTGGCGTGATCACCAGGTCGGCATCCGGCCCGCCACGCTGCCACGAGTAAACGACGTTTACATCTGAGAACAGGCCTTTGAAGGCCTTGGTCAGCGCTTCTGTCTGCGCCTCTCCAAGCTGGATCCGGTCCTTCTTGTTTGGTTTCGCAGTGTAGGTCCGGAAATCATTGTTCATCACCAGCACAACCCGCAGGTCAACCGGTTCCACGACCATGTCTGGAAAATCACTCTTTACCTTGTGGTTCTTGGCGCAACCGGACAGCAGTGCCGTCCCCGCGATCATCAATGCCATCATGTATAAGTGCAATTTACTGCCATGACCCGGGTAACCAGAATTCCTCCTCATGATGTCACGGCTCCAGTCCAGTCAGGCCGATGAAAGTGCCGCCGTTGCTGTAGCTCAGTTCACGCATCAGCGCCGCAAACTTGATGGCTGCTTCGCTGGGGGTTCGCCCGGGGACAAAATGCACCGGGAAACCGATAGCATGGACCCGTACCAGCCGGTCCTTCCCCCGTTGTGCCTGGTTGAGGTCATCCACGACTTTGACCACGGCACGGATCGAGCGTCCGGAAAAGTCGTCGCCCAGTGTATAGATGCTGATCTTGCGGTCCTTGCGATAAAAGGTCTGGATGGCCTTGGTTATCCCTTCCACGGGGCTGGAATTACTGAACGGCGCCCAGGAATTGAGTTCCCTGATGATACGCCGCCTGGTCTGAGGAGTGTCTTTCATCCAGGCTCTGCGTGTGTCGCCAAACATGTATTGCCCCATGTCGTTCATCACCTGGATACCCTTCACGGCGGGATACATGTCGAGGATATGGATCATTTCCTTCTGCAACCGGCGCCAGGCAGCCATTTGCATGCTGCCCGAGGTGTCGATCACGAAGATGATGTATTCACTGTCCACGGGCAGACCGCCGACCAGCTGATCACTCACGCTGCTTTGCGGAGCCAGCCGTTCCATCTCTTCGGTCAATACCTGCAGCGCCAGCCTGAGCTGTTCTTCCTCAACGATTCGGGACTGTGCGATCTCGTTGGATTGCTTGTCCACGGCGGCCAGTTGGGCCTTGAGGCGCGCCACGCGTTCTTCCAGCTCGGACAACTGTTCCTTGCGCGACTTCAGCCGGTCGTTCAGGACCACGGCTTCACCCCGGGTGTCGAACAGCTCCGTAGTGAGTTCGCGCACAATTTGCTGCAAGCCCTGTTCAGCCTCCTTCAGGGCAACAGGGTCACCGACCGGTGCGATAATCAGCAGCAATACGATAGCCCCGAACCCACAGCTGATGATGTCCAGGAAAGACACGCTGACTTCCGTGCTGCCGCGACGCTTCTTGATCATGGCCAGTCCCTCGAGGGGGTCAGGAAGGAACCCTTGGTGGTCATGGCGAACTGCCAGAACATCGCAGCCGCCTCCGGATCTCCTTCCATCGGGAACAGGATGGTGTTCACCGGGATGCCAATCGGCAGCTGGCCTACCGCGCTGAGGAAATGGCGCCTGCGCTGTTCACCGCTCACCATGGCGGAACGCGGAGGGTCCTTGCCCTGGGTGGGCAGGCCGTCTGTCAACAGGAACAGGTTGTCCGGTTTTTCCTCGAAGTCTTCCAGGGCGCTGATCACATTTTCGAGACTGGTGCCGCCCTCGGGTGCGAACTCCTTCAGGCCCTCAACGGTATCTTCCAGCGCCAGCGAATCGGCAGCATCCAGCCATTCACCCTCGCTGCCGGCCAGGGCCGCGACCGGCTCCGTGTTGAAGATATAGACCTGGAAGCGGCTGCTCGGCGGCAACTGGGCCAGCAGCCATTCAACGGTGCGCACAGTCCATTGCCACTTGGGCGCTTCGACGCGTTTTTCAGGTTCCATGTTACGGCGGCGGACGGCATTCACTACCGTGTCGGCCAGCATGCTCGCAGAACCGTCAACCATGATCATGACCCGTTCGCCGCCCAGCACCAGGCCGGTGAGGTATTGGCGGTTGCCTTCGCCGACGAACTCGCGGACCTTGTCGCCGAATTCAACTTCCTCCATTTTGGCCGTTTCACGTTCCAGTTCTTCGACCGTCCTGCGCAGCATGGCGATCTGTTCCTCGGGGTCGGACTGGATGCTCTCTTCCACTTCCACGAGATCGGTGAGGTAACGCTCGCTGAGTCCCTGGACATCCACCAGCTGAAGTTCCAGTTCCTCGATGCTGTTCAGCAGTTGGGTCCGCTCTTCATTGGCTTGCCGCACGTCCTGCTGCAGCATTTCCACCTCGGCGGCCAGTTTTGCGTCAGGCACAACTTCCTCGACCACGTTGTGGCGCAGGATCAGGAACAGCAGAGTCACCGCGCCGAAACCACAGGCCATGATGTCCAGGAAAGACAGGCTGAAAGCCGTTATTTTCCGTTTCTTAATCATTGCCGACGCGGATCAGTCTGAGTTCATGGCCGTCAATCCGGATCGATTCGCCCGGAAGGCAGCTCTGCGGCAGCGACACATCTGCGGAACGTTGAAGGGTTTCGAGCGTGTGGTCCCGAATCACCACCGTGAGTGCCGCTTCTTCGTCCCACTCGCTTGATATATGGGGTTCGCTCTTGCCAAGCCGGATACTGACAGGTTGACTCAGGGGCAGGGCGCGGTCCCCGCAAAGCAGGTGCGTGGCGAGGCGTTGCCCGTTCATGCCCGGGATTTCGTCATCTGTTCCGGTTCTGAGCAGCGAGCGCACACGGTAAAGGTCATCCACCTGTTCCAGGATTTCCTCGTAATGCAAAAGACAGTGTTCCGTGCCGGTGGTCTGGCCCGCAACACGGGTCTCTGAAAACTCGTCGACAAGCCCGGTCAGCAGGCCGGAGGAGTGCGAGAGCAGCACGGTGCAGCCGTGCCATTTTTCGAGGAAGGAACGCACGCCGGCAAGCCGTTCTCCAATCAACGCCTTGACCGCATCCCTGTTCAGGATGCAGGGGTGCTCCCCGTGCTCAGAAGACAGCTTGATGGAAACATCGGATTCCCAACCCAGCCGGGCCAGCCAGTGCGGAATCTGATCGAATATGGTCTGCTCGGTCTCGGATGAATGGAGTGGGTCAAATCGATAGCTCTCGATCATCAGATCGCTGATGTGCCGGGCCAGCGCATTCTGCAGCTGACCCATACCAAGGCCCGGTAATACTTCCTGGTCCACCACGCTGACTGAGTCACCCCGCGGTTGGCAAACCGTGAGCACCGATTCGCTCATCTGCAGGTCGACGAACAGGGTGTCCCGCTGCACGTCCGAGCAAGCCGCCAGCGCGCTGTCGATCACGGCGGATGCCTCTGACGGCAAGGCCTCGATCATCCCCAGCAAAAGTGAAAGCTGGTCGCGCGCGAAGCTTCCCGGCACGAGCACAATCAGCGATGCGGGCGAACCGGCATTCTGCCAGAGTGCCCGGAGCTGGGCGAAAGCGATGTCGGCATGGTGCCGTGCGTGCCGGTGCCGGATTGGCAAAGGCGTCTGGTTAAGGTTGCACCAGTACTGATGGTACACGTGCTGCGGTTCGCGCCATGCGACTGCGCGTGCGGCTTCGCCAGTGACAATGCCATCCTTTGTCAGGCGTGCGAAACCGGGCTCGGCATGCAACGATCCGTCCTCTGCCTCGATCAGCAGCATCTGGTCGTTCAGTTCCAGCGCGGCGATTGTCATGTGGGCTGTGACTTGAGAAACCGCAGCAGGCGGTTTTCGCAATAGGTGTAGGTGTCCAGTACCAGCCGCTCCTGCGACAGTTGAAGCTGGTGCATAAAGAACATCACGACCATGCTGATCAGGAGTGCGACGAATGTGGAGTTGAAAGCCACGCCCAGGCTTGCCGTGACACCGGCAATATCGCCGGCCATTGCCTCGTGGGCCTGGCCGAGGGCCTTACCGATCCCACGCACAGTGCCGATAAAACCGATCGACGGAATCGCCCAGGTGATGTAGCGCACCATGGACAGTTCGGAATCCAGGCGGCTGCTCTCGTTCTCGCAGACCGAGTGGGCGGCTTCTGTGGCCGCTTCCACGGACGACGTGACCTGGAAGCGCGACAGCGCCGTGCTGAGGGCCCGGGGCAGCAGATAACCCTGTTGCTGATCGGGCAGTGATTGCAACGGCCTCACCAGCTGTCCGGCATCATCCGGCAGGACTCGCATCCCCTCGGACACGGACACCAGCGGCATTTCCAGCATCCTTGCTTCGCGCCTGGCCGTCTGTGCCTTGTAGCCCATGATGGCCAGCGCCCAGAGCATCAGGATGAAGCAGGCCTCCTGTTCGAAATCCTTGATGACGACGAAAAAGGTCCGCGGCACGACGTACTCCCCGCCTGCTGCCGCCACTTCGGCTGCGTGTTCAATAATGCTGTCCGCATTAGGCCGGACCACGGTGACATACACTGCGTGCACCATGATCACGGATAACATCAGTGCGACGAGCTGGAAGAACAGTTGGTTGGTGTCTCTCCTCATACGGGCATTTTATCCATGGCTGGCTTCATATATCCGAGGGCAGCGGCACTGGGAAGTCCTCGGAGATTTCCTCCCCTGATTCGAATTCTTCCTGTGCCGTGACATCGTCTCCGGTGGTTTTCAATTCGTCCTGTCCCGTATCTGCAAACGCGTCCTCCACTACAGCTTCGGGAATGGCTTCCGGAGCTTGTTTCTCGCAGGGCACGGCGTCCGGCGTTTCGCCATCCTGTTCCAGGTCCTGTGGAAGGCTCTCACCGGCCATCACGCAGGGCGCGGCCGAATCGGGTGTGTCGACAGCGGAGGCAGGTTCTTCGCCGGCCGGCGCCTGTGCGAGCGCCACTGATGAGCAGCCCAGGATCATGAAAATCCAGAATGACCTTGTGATGGAACTCATGGTTCTGCCATTGCCTTGTCAACGTAGCGCGCGACCCGGAACCCGGTCTCCAGGTTACCGTCGCGACCGGCATTACGGTATGCCAGGCGCAATTCCGAGCGTGAAGCCCTGGCCCAACTGGCGCCGCGGATCACGTGGCGGTCCCCGCTGTCCGGCCCGGTGGGATCCAGCAAGGGCTCGCCTCGCACCGGGCGGATTTCAAAATAGTCATTTATCCATTCTGACACGTTACCGCTCATGTCATGGAAGCCCTTCTGGTTGGGGCGAAACGATCCGACCGGCGCAGATACCGCGAATCCGTCGTCGTAGTTGGCCAAAACGAAGTTCACGATCTCCGCCGCGCCCTGGTCGGCGTAGTTCTCGATTACTGTGGACGGTGGGTAGGTGTTGTCATTCCAGGGAAACATCATTGCGGTGCCATCCGGGCCGACCCGGGCGGCCAGTGCCCACTCCGCCTCGGTGGGCAGTCGATAACCGTGGGAATCAGGGTCCCACCCGGTCACCAGCCCGTTGGACTCTGCGTAAAACACGGGCAGCCCATCGCGGCGGCTCAGCCAGTTGCAAAACAGCGCCGCGTCATTCCAGCTTACTTTCACCACCGGTTGATTATCCATATCCAGGGTTTGCCCGCGCACCGCGCTGGAACTGTGTTCACCTCTAAAAGACCGGAACTGGCCATTGGTGATTTCATGGACCCCGATGTAGAACGGCCGCTCGAGGCGAACATTACGCTGGGCTTCGTTCGCGCGACGGCCGGGTTCCCGGCGTGCCGCACCAAGCGTGAAGGAGTCTGCGGGCCGAATCAGCTTCAGGCTTGCCCCCACCGATGAGGTGACCTGTGGCGGACGTTTTGCCCAGTACGCCTGCTCCAGCGTCAACAGGCGAATATCGAGCGACTGATCGTGGTCCGGGCGCGGCCTGATCTCCTGCGACCGGCTTTCATAGCCTTCTTTGCGGACCTGCAGTTGATGGTCGCGTGCGGTCAGGGAGAGCAGGGTGCTGCCAAAACCGACGCTACGGCCGTCCACGAACACTTCTGCGTCATCGGGACTCACTGAAAGCTGGATCCGGCCAATGATCGGCACCAGGTTCAGTTCCAGGCTGGAGTGTGCTTCGGGTTCTGTCCGAATGGTGCGCACCGTCCTGGCGTAGCCTTCAAGCGACAGCTCGAGGCGGTGATCGACCAGCGGCGAGATTTCGATACGGGTCGGCGTGGTGCCGCGGAAGTTTCCATCAATGCGCACATGTGCACCCGCCGGTGAGCTGCTGAGATCGACCGTTCCGTCTGCCACCACCAGTTCGATGGCAGGGTATGCCTCCAGCGAGCCCGCCTTGACCGATACCTGCCTCTCCCAGGTTTTGAAACCTCTTTTTGCAATCGTCAGCAGCGTGCCAGTCTCCAGCACTTCGGCCGCCAGGGGCGTCACACCGACCGGTTCACCGTCGATCATGACTTCGGCATCTTCTGGAACCGAGCTGATCTGCAACTGGCCCCAGGCCGGTTTCAGCACGACTTCCACGGTCTGGGTGCGTCCCAGGCCCTCGATATCTATTTCCTGCCGAAGCGGGAAATAGCGGTGCTTGCGGAATTCGACCACGTGCGGGCCCCGTGGGATGTTCTCGACAAGGCCGGGGGCACTGCCGGCGGCTTCACCGTTGATAAGAACCTCTATGCCTTCCAGCGCGGAGTTCACCTGCAGCTTGCCCGGCAACGGATCCAGCTCGAGCTCAATCTCCTGCGTTCGCTCGCCCGTGACTTCAATATCCACGCTGAGCGCGTGGTAGCCGTCCGCCCTGGCGCTCACTTTGTGGGCGCCGGGCAACAGCAGAAAATTGTCACCGATGTGGAACGAAAGCCCGCTGACTTCAATGCTTGCGTGGCCGGGTTCGAGGCGGAATATGACTGCGCGCGCAACCAGCAGGTAGATGAAAACCAGCCCTGCCAGGATCGCCACGACTCCCAGTGCAAGGTATAGGGGTGAAATGTGGATTCTGCGCCTTGCACCTGCACTGCTCAGCGGTGTGAATTCAGCAGCGGCGAGGGGTTCTGATCGTTTTTCATTGCTCATCCGATCGGCTCCTGGCAACGCACGACGATCGGTTTTTCCAGGGGCTTTCCGGTCACGGTGAATTCCACCCGGACATCGCGGAAGCCGCTTCGGGTACCGGCCGCAACATATTTTCCGGGACGCAGTTTCACCGAGACTTGCTCGAAACGGCCCAGCTCGGCAACGCGAAACAGGACCACGTGAGTCTGGTTGTCGGAGCGAAACTCGACATCCACCGCAGAGTTGGCAATTTTCAGAATCGAATCCAGCTCGGCGATCTGTCCGGCCAGTCGCGGGCCTGGATTCGGAATACCTTTCGCGTCAGCCAGCGCCGATTGCGCGGCAGTGAACTCTGACTTGCTCGACAGCCGCAATGGCTCCCCGATATACGCGACCATTCGTTCATCGAGATCCGCGCGCACCCGCGCCGGGATCAGTTTGACCCTGGCATCGGTAAGCGATGGATCGCTCTCCAGCAGGGTATCGTATATCGACACGGCTTCGCGCCATTCCTCCCGCGATTCCAGTTCCGACGCACGTTCGAGTTCATGACTTACAAAACTGCCGGATTCCCGGTTTTCCACCTGGGCAAGCGCTTTTTCTACCGCGGTATCGCCGGGTCGGATTTTGCCGGCCGCGACAAACGCGGACCGGGCGCCTTCATAATCATCACGTTCCAGGGCTGCGAAACCACGGCTCATGTGCCCTCGATAGGCTCCGGCAGTTACCTCCCTGTTCGCGACAACCAGCGAACTGGCCGCTCTTTGGTGTGATGGGTCGAGATCGAGCGCCTTGCGGTATTCAGCCTGGGCCGTCTGAAAGCGGTCACGGGACAGGGCCTCGTCGCCGGCCTCTATATGGGCCGAAACCTGGGGTAGTGTTGCGGCGCGCGCCGCCAGCTTCTGCACCACCGGATCTTGCGGCGCGATGGCGCTGGCGAGTTCGACAGAAGCCGAGGCGACAACGGAATTGAGGGACTCGATTGCGGACTCGGCTTCGGCCTTGGCTTCAGCCAGCTTTTGCAGCCCCAGATTCTCAAGATCTGCCAGCAGGCTGTGTGCCTGCCTGAATTGTTCGAGCGATGCTTCGTAATCACCATAGCTGTAGCGTTCATCCCCAACCTCGATCAACTTCAATGCGCGTTGGAATTCGACCTGTGCCCAGGTTTCCACCCCGCTTTCGCTGAGCCTGTCCCTCATTGCCATGATCTCCGCCAGCACACCCTGCGACTCCTGCCTGTAAAGCGTAAGTTCCGCGGCGGTCGACGGAGCCACCGCTGACGGCGAGGCATCCGGAATGGCAGGAAGGTCTCTGACCTCTTCCGCGATCCACGGATCGCTGACGAAATGTGGCAGCAGAAATACGGTAGCAGCCGCGACCACACCAAGAATCAGCAGAGTGAGCTTACGGGTCGCGGATTGGTCGGACAGACGCGTCAATTAATTCCGTCTGACTGCTGTTGCGCGACATTATCAGGAAAAACGCGCTCTTGAAGGTAGATTCGATGCAGCATCTCACGCCACTGGTCGTATTGGGATTCGACAGTGCCGGTCAATGTCACCGAGCGGTCTTCCAGCGCGATCACCTGCGGTTCGATGACTGCTTCCAGGGACGCGCCCATTTCCGCAACCCGTTCGGTCTGTTCGGCCGCCCGCTGCTTCGACTGGAGCCCCTGCTTGAGGGCATATCCGCCGATAGCAGCAGCAGATGTGCTGGCGTCAAAAGCCATCAGGTTGCCCGAGCTGAGACGGCCGTAGATGCCGCCGAGTATTCCGGCGATGCCCGCCATGACCTGGCGGTTGCCTTTCTTCTTGAGTTGGCGAGCCTTGACCACCGAATCGTAGGATACGCGCCGGAAGTCCTGGTACGGAAGGTGCATCTCGCGCGAGAACACGTCGTAATAGTCCTGCATGGTGTCCACGTACAGGTTGTCACGTTCGCGGATCATGTCGATTCGTTCCAGCAGGCTGTCGTTCTCCGCCGGCAGTCGATTGATTGTGAGGATTCCCGCCTTGCTCTCGTTGATATAGTCTCCGAACGCTTCGGGCGAGAATTCACGTGCAAACCGGAGTTCGGAAAGCTGCCTCAGCCGCACAGCGTCTTCGTTGCTCAACTTTTCGCGAGCCGCGAGCACACTGTTGGCGATCATGGTGAACACGTTCTGGAACGGATCAGAAAGGTTTTTCAGCCGCCGGTCATAGGTATATTTTCCCACCACCTTTTTGTGGCGCTGTCTCAGCCAAAGGCGGCCGCTGGTGTCGTAAACCTCGATTTCAATGTCAAGCGTTTCACCATCTGACTGCAGAATCGTGCCTGTCACGTAGACATCCATCACGACCGCGGAACTCGGTACGACGCGGACCGCGCCCCATGCACCCGACTTCTCCATGGTTTTCGCCAGTTGATTGGAAAAGTAGATGCTCTCGGCGTGGCGCACCTCCGGAAATACCGTATCGTCCTCGTCGGTCAGGGCCAGACCGTCGTTCAGCGGCGGGATGGCCACGTCGAGCAGTGCCTCAGGCTGGATCGGGGCCGATGGCGCATTGATCGGTATGAGCGTGGCCGAAGTGACCTTATCCACGCCTGCATAAGAAATACCCGACGCGCCGAGGATCAGGATTATGATCCCTATCGTGAAAAGCTTCTGTCCATTTCTGTCCGTATGCCGCATGGTCATTTACCTGGATTTTCTGATCCGCCGATATTCATCCCAGAGTTTCTCCCGTAACACGGGGTCCGTTTCGTTCATGGCTGCTTCGCGGATCTGGCGTAAAACGATGTCATCATTCTGGCCAGTTCCGATGTCGTCCGGGATTGCAATGATTTCGCCCTCGCTGCCGGCCTCCTGGCTGCCCGAGGCAATTTTGCCAACCTCCCTGTCGCCCTGTTCCGCCCCCGCGCCGCCGCCGGACGCTCCGCCGCCCTGGCTCGCCGCCTGTTCGCCGCCGGACTGAGAACTGGAAGATTCACTTTGCCCCCCGGACGAGCCGCCCGAGGATCCGGATTCCGCCCGGGAGGCAACGGTTTCGTTTTCAGCCATACCGCCTTCACCGTCCATGTCTCCTTCCTCGAACAAGGGTTCGTCGGTCGGAATACCGCTGCCCCCTTCGCCCATGGGGTCGAGAATATCGATTTCTCCTTCGCCACCGCCTCCCGATGCACCATCGGCCACGGCTTCATCGAAATCACCCAGTGAGTCCTCAAACTCCTGGTCGAGCCCGCCGCCGCCACCGCCACCCGCTTCCATGTCCGCCGAAGGCCAGGGCAGCTGTGCTCCCGACGTAATACCGCCACCTCCACCGCCCGACGAAGAAGAGCCTTGCGAACCGGAAGAGCCCTGGCTGCCGGAGGACCCCGAAGCCCCCCCGGAGGATCCCTGTGAACCCTGACTGCCGGAGGACCCCGAGGAGCCGCCCGAGGAGCCACCCGAGGAACCTTGTGAACCCTGGCTGCTGGAGGAGCTCTGGGACCCCTGGCTGCCGGAAGAACCCTGGGATCCTTGCGACCCCTGGCTGCCGGATGAGCCCGAACTTCCCCCGCCGCCGGAAGACGGCTGTTGAGAAGCGCAGCCCGCCAGGAGCATGGCCAGCAGAACGGCGCCAACCCACGGGTTCATCCTCATGAGGCCATCTCATGCGGGGGGATCGAATATTTCCAGATAAAGTCTTTGGTGGTCACCACCTCACCCTCCTTCATTGCGGGGCGGAAGGGGGTGAGTATCAGGCGCCGTACGATCCTGTCTATATCACGTTCAGACAGGCCTTCGGGAGCTTTAAGCACCTCGACGTTGCGCACGGTACCTCGACTTGAGACCGTGATGGAAACGTCGAGGTTGATCTCCTGGAGGTCTGCGGGAATCTCTTCCAGGTAAATCGGTTCAGCATTGTTTACGAAATGCATCGGCCTGGGTTGGCTCATGTAGTTTTTCGCCTGTTCTTCATAGCCGTCATTTTGAATCAGGACCTGGTAACCGTTTTCGTAATATTTTCGGGATTGACTGCGTCTCTCGAATACCAGGCACCAGTCGCCCAGTTCCGCCAGGGCTTCGGCAAACTGCAGTGGCGTTGTCGACTCATCGGCTATCAGTGAGTCCAGGTATTTCCTGTATGCTTTCCGGCCGCTGTTGTAGTGATCGTACACAGGCTCTGTACCGAACCCTAGCGGCACGCTGTTGCTACTCGTTTTGGCCACATAAAGATCCGGCGCCACTGACATCCCGGAGCCTGTCATGTGCCGAACCAACTGGAATTCAGCTTCACCCAGGCGGCGGTAGGCTTCCGCGGTTTCAGGATGATTCTCGCCATTGGCCGCTGCGCTGATTTTTGCGGCTTCTTTTGTCAACTCCACGATCCGATCGTAGTCTTCGTAGTCAAGGTCCAGGGTGCCGGGCGGGCGCACCATCATGTGCCATTGGTACATACGATCGAGCACCGGCAGCATCTCCGGGCTTTCTTCGCCGTAAGTGTTCGAATGAATAAAGTAGATGTTCTTCAACACCTTTTCCGCTGCGTCCATGTCGCCGAGTGCGGCCTCGATCGTGGCGAGCAGGTAGAGGTGGGGAGTCTGTTCCGGGCTGTTCGGGCCCAGGTTTACCCGCTGTACAAGCACACCCCGGTGAAAAGCGTCCCTGGCCTCGTCATAATCACCGCTGTCCATCAGGGACTGGCCCAGTCCCAGGTATAAATCCGACAGTTCAGAAGCGTACGGGCCATATTCCCCTTCGATGCGGTCTATCTCATCGAAATACTCATTTTTCGGGTCTACGGGGGACACATAGGCCGTTTTGTGTTCCGGTTCTATCGCAGGATAATTGAGTTCGATTGCAGGTAAGGGCACGGAATAAATGGCCAGGATGCATGCGTAAAGTAGCATGGGTTGCCATTGGCGCAACCCGAAAAGCGGCTTGATCGGCCTGGTAGTGGCCTGTTTTGTGTGCTCGCTCACAGGTAAAATTCAGTCTCAAGTGTCAATTGAATGACACTATAAGCTTACACCGCTTTTCAGTTTTTTTTAAATTATTCCGGATGAGTTCATATCTGAACGAGGTAGTGCGAACAATCGACGAGTTCAGAGTTGACTTTCAGAATCTCAATTTTAGAATTTCTTTGCGCACATCACTCATCGGGCAGGCGCGGTCCGCCCTCATCGAAAAAAGCGTAATGCTCTACTGCCTCCACGATGCCGCTGGCATGGGGATTGTCGGCAAAGTAAATCCGGTCGACATCCTCCAGTTGAGAGAGTTCCTCGTGATGGCGATTGGCCACTACCACCGCCAGCGTGTTACCGCGCATCATATCCTCGTCGGCGCCCGATCCACCAGCGACGAGGGTCCGCTCCAGGGGAATATCGAAGCGCAGTGCCACGTAGCGGAGCGCCTGGCCTTTCGAGGCTCGGGTGGGCACGACATCCAGGAACTGGCCAAAGGCGACCGTGGCGTTGGCAGTAAGTTCTGCCTGGTGCAGCTGGTCTACGATCTCGTCCAGGGGTGGAGCTTTGGACGGATCGTAATACCAGGACAGTTTGTGGCGGCTCTGCATGGTTCTGGGCTGCAGCTTCAGGCCGGGCAGGCCGGATATTACTTCCCGGCAACGGTCTCGGTTCCACTCGTGGTCGATGTGGTTGGCCCACTGACGGTCCTCGATCAATGACCGGCCATAATGGATGCGGGTTCCCAGGCTGCTGATCAGCACGTCGGGGGCCGGTATACCATGTTTGCGCATGACGGCCAGTGCCGAGTCGAAGCGGCGCCCGGTAGCAACACCGAAAACCACCCTTTTTTGATGGGTCCGCATCAGGTCCGCGAACCTGGGCAGCACTTTGGGATCGCCGAGCAGATTCTGATCCAGGTCCGTGAAGAGTGCCCGGTCACGGTATCGAATCTCCGGGGGTGGTTTGCCGCTTGTGTCCAGCCGGTGATGCTCCCGTCGCAATTTCGGGAGCTTGTCCAGGTACTGCCGGGCGTGCGCTTTCCAGGTGTAATGCTGCCTGACGCCGCGAATACCGTTGCGCGAGGCTTCGTTCCACGCATCCCTGTCTTTCAGCAACTTGAGCAGTGCTTCAGCGATGGCCGGCTTGTCCAGCGGATCCACCAACAGCCCGTTCTGGCAGTTGGCGATGATGTCCACCGGGCCGCCGTTTTCGGTAGCGACCAGTGGCAGGCCGCTGGCAGCGGCTTCGAGCAAAGTGAGTCCGAAAGGCTCGGTGAGCGCCGGGTTGATGAATACCCCACCGCTGGAGACGGCCATGCGGTAGATTTCCGGCACCTCGTCCGGCCGGTGGTGTTTGGGCAGCGCAACTTTTCCATGCAGGTCGTGGCTGTCAATCAGCAGCAGCAACTCGGTGAGCACGCTTTTGGCGCCACTGTCCAGGTCACGGATATCCTCACGTGTGCCGGCCACGATCAGCAGGTTGGCAGCTTCCTGCAGGGTTTCTGATTCTCCGAAAGCTTCCACCAGGCTGGCAATGTTTTTCCGCTCGTCAGGCCGGGACAGGGCAAGCACCAGCGGCTTTCCGGGATCACGCAGGAATGGTTCGAGCATTCGGCCAAAGGTGAACGAATCGCCTTCGCCAGGAGGATGAAACAGTTTGAGATCGGTACCTGGCGGGATCACCGCCATCCGGTCCGGATCATAGTAGTTGTAGAGAGCGTATTGCTCCTCGATTTCATTGTGCGTGCTGGTGACCACGAGATCGGCGTTGGCCAGCGCTTCCTCCTCGGCGGCTATGCGGCGGGAGATGTTGTAGGTGTCCTCGATCACTTCCGAGGAAAGGCCCGACGCCAGCAGGCGCCGCCGTTTGTCGCGGCCCAGGGAATGCCCTGTGTAGACGAAAGGCACACCCAGCAGGCTGGCCATCCTCGCACCCACGTAACCGGCATCCGGGTAATGACCGTGCACCACGTCCGGCATGCGCGGTTGATCATTGAGCCAGTTGGTGAGGTTGTCCAGCAGGATGTCCAGGTGGTCCCACAGTTGTTCCTTGGGGACGTATTCATCCGGTCCGGCATCAATGCGCACGATGCGGGCGGAATCGGACAACTGTTCGACCGGCTCGGCGTAATCGTCACTGATGCGGGTCTCGACGACCCGGCGAGTGATCAGGTCGACCTGTGCGACTTCGTCGCATTCGCCAAGCGCCCGGGCCAGGTCAACGACGTACTTGGTCTGACCGCCCGTATCGGCATCGCGGCCCAGTTCGAGATCGTGGCCCCGGATCAGCCCGTGAATGCTGACAAGTACCAGGTAGAGCCCTGTAGGTTTGGATTCCATGTGTCCACGTTGAATTGTTGGTGAATGGGGAAAGAATTTAACTCTGCGGTGCCTGATGATAACAAACGGGGCCGGGAATGGCCCGCAAGCCTCAATTGATCTGCTCAATCGCTTCCAAGCTGCCGGAATTGTGGCGCTTTTGACAAAAGAGTCAGGGTGTAATATACTAACACGTTGATTTAAATACGTAATTAGTCCCGTTTTAAAAGGAAATTCCCATAGATATTCGTAAAGGTGAATGTGTTCACCACCCCCAGTACGGCATCGGCAAGATCCAGTCCATCAGGCAACTGAGTTTCTCTGGTCACGAAAAGGCGACCTATGCCCAGATATATTTTTCACGAAATGACCTGACTTTCACGCTGTTGAAAGACGAATTGCCCAACATGGTTCGAAACCTGATATCAGCCGCGGAAGCACAAAAGCTGCTGGAGCAGATCGAGACCTGGGACGGCAAGGCCAAATCCGGGTCGAAGGCGAGGGCCGATAAGCACCAGGCGGCGATCGAGAGCGGCAATCCTTTCAAATACGCAAAGGTCGCCAAAGAACTCGGCAAGATCAGGGCGGAGGATGGTCTCAGACCCCGCGACAGGGCAAATCTGGCCCAGTCGCTGGCGCTCCTCAAGGAAGAAATCACCTATTCATTGAAGAAGACCTCGGCGCAGGCTGAAAGGCTTTTGGAGAAAGCGCTCGAAAGCTAGGCGATTTTGTCAGTTACCTCATGACATAAAAAAACCCCCGCATGATGGCGGGGGCCTTCTTTCGACTTGGTGATTCGATTTAGCTTGCGGTTACGTTGGTAGCTTGCGGGCCTTTCGGGCCGTCTTCCACGTTGAACGTAACAGCCTGGCCTTCCGCCAGCACCTTGAATCCGTCAGCCTGGATGGCAGAGAAGTGAACAAACACGTCTTTGCCGCCATCTTCGGGAGAGATGAAACCGAATCCCTTGGATTCGTTGAACCACTTTACAGTACCTGTCGTCATTTTGATTTTCCTTCGAAATATAAAATTGTGATCAATCGCTTATCTCAAAAAACCAAAATTCGTATCGTACTGAACTGAAATCTGAGAAGACCTGTCGGACTTGCAACTAACCTGTGAACCAGACCTGGCTTGACCAAAAAAAACAGCGTCATCACCTTAATTAGCGTCTGGTGGCGACACAGTAAAGGTGAATGAGATCATTTACAAGCTAAATATTTGATTTATTTAAATCTGAACCCCGTTATCCTCGATATATGGCACCCGGCTCGACGCGCCTTGCAATGATCACCATGGCAACAGTCAACAGGCCGAAAGCCATGGTCAGCCAGCGAATGCCGTCCATCAGCGTGTCGAAAAACCCCTCGGAACCGTAGACTTTGGCGTAGGGTTGAGGGTCGTCGTACCAGGGTAGAAAAAAGAGCGCGATAATTCCGGCTATCGTCAGCAAGCCAGACATCCAGGCCATTCTTTTGGTATCGCCCATTGCCAGCCCGGTTTTCGGGTTTGCAGGATGAAGCGCGGGATCCTTTTTTGACAAGCCACCGTACTTTCTCTTGAAGATGAAATATGCAACCGGCCCGCTGACCAGGGCGAGCATCCCGCCCAAAAAGTAATCGGCGCCGCTGATGAACAGGGCAAGCAAGGCGATGATGATGGGTGGAACACACATCGCGATAAGTCCTTTCGTTCCAAGCGGTATTCTGAAAGGTCTCTCCAGGTCCGGCTCTTTGACGCGCAATATGCAGGCAGAGATGAAAATCAACACGTAAGCGGATACGAAAAGCATGACGTCGACAACCACGATCACCTGGAACGGAAACGTGCAGGCGAGAAGGCTGAATGCACCCAGCGACAGGACCGCGATGTAAGGCACACCCCGGTCCTTGCTGCACTTGACGAGTGCTTTTGGCGCAAGGTTGTCTTCGGCAAGCGCAAAAAACCCCCTTGAGCCGGACGCGATGTAGGTGTTGAACACCGAGAAATTCGCCAGCACCGCGACCAATACGAACAGGACCCCCAGGATGGGGAAGTGGCTGGAAACGACGTCACTGTAGGACAGGCCACCCTCTGATGCCCATTGATTCCAGGAACCGAGCGAGGCGAGGCCGCCCATCGTGGGCAGGATGTAGACCGCCATGATCAGCGGGACCGTGATCAAGGTGGCTTTTGGAATCACCTGCGGATTCTGTATCTCGCCCGCCATGGTCGACATCGATTCATAGCCGGAGTACATCCAGATTCCAATGGCGAGCCCGGCACCGATGCTCTGCACCAGGGACTGGTCCGGCGGTACAAAGGGTTCAAACGGATTGCTATGCCAGGTCGCGAATCCGATCACCGCAACCAATGCAAAAGCAAGCATGACCAGCATGGAAATCGCTGTGCTTGCGAATCCGACGTCCTTGATACCCCGGATATTGATGTAAGTGAAAACGATGATCATCGAGGCCTTGAACGCATACTCCTGTAGCGGGCTGAGGTGAACAACGGAGGAAAAATACGCCCCCGCCAGTACAACGTAAATGGTGTTATCAACGTAAATCGAGACAGTTCGCCACCATCCTGCCTGGAAACCCCAGAACTCTCCGCAGGCGCGCTGCACCCACTTGTAGAAGCCCCCTTCTTCGGGGATCGCTGATCCCAGCTCCGATGCCACCAGGCCCATCGGCGTGCTCCACAGGAAGGGCAGCACGATCAGCATGACCAGCGTGAGGCCGGGGCCGGCCTGCGGGATCATGTCCTCGATGCCGTAGGCGCCGGCAGCGCAAAGACAGAAGATCATGAAAACAACGGTCGAGACCGAAATCCGGTGTTTTTTTAACCCGCTGTGAACGGGGCTGCTCATGGTTTCACGTCGTTTCCGAATTTGGGTCTGCAAACGATACACCTTCAAAACGATCATCCGCAAACGCAGCAACAGGTGATTTATACTTTGGGTCACACAATACCCGCACAGCCTGCAGGAGGAACGGCCAAAATGACGAAAGACTCGCTGCGGTATCGAAGGGAGCGTGCGCTGGGTTCGGGTGCCGAGCTTTTTTACGATGAACCCCTCGAGATCTGTCTCTTATACACATCTGACGCTGCCGACGATCCAACTCTAGTGTAGATCGCGGTGGGGGGCGGGTCATGTAAGAAGGGGGGGGGGGGGGGGGGGGGGGGGGGGGGGGGGGGGGGGGGGGGGGGGGGGGGGGGGGGGGGGGGGGGGGGGGGGGGGGGGGGGGGGGGGGGGGGGGGGGGG
>JARFQZ010000130.1 GCA_029287515.1 Lysobacterales bacterium | reverse complement strand
GGCGGTGATCCAGGATGAACTGGACGCCTGGCGCGAGCGGGCCGTTCGCGGCCATTTTGAAGGGCCGCGGCCCTGGATGGAATACAACCGCCGGCTAAGTGAATCCCTATCCGGCATGGTCGGTTCCCGCCCTGCCGAGATCGTCGTGATGAACACCCTCAGCGTGAACCTGCACCTGATGATGGTGAGTTTCTTCAGGCCGCGGGGAAACCGGCGCAAAATCCTGATCGAGCAACATGCGTTTCCCTCAGACCGGTACGCGGTCCAGTCGCAACTTCGGTTTCACGGGCTGGACCCGGAACAGGACCTGGTCGAGTTGGGCCCGGCCGAAGGCGGGCACCTGGTCGAGGAGAGCGCGGTAGAAGACTACCTTCGCGCTCACGGTGAGGAAATCGCACTGGTGCTGTGGCCCGGGGTGCAGTACATCACCGGGCAGGCGTTCAACCTGGAACAGATCGCCAGGGCTGCCCGCAGCGCCGGCGCCTGTGTCGGTTTCGACCTGGCGCACCAGGTCGGAAATGTACCGGTGGAGTTGCATGATAGCGGCTGTGATTTTGCCGCCTGGTGCCATTACAAGTACCTGAACGCCGGCCCCGGCGCCGTGGCGGGCGCTTTCGTGCATGAAAAGCACCACCACACCACCAACCTGCCGCGTTTTAACGGCTGGTGGGGAAATGCTCAACAGAGCCGATTCCGGATGGCGAATGATTTCGAAGCGGAACTTGGCGCTGACGCGTGGCAGATTTCCACTCCCCTGCTGCTGTCGATGGCCCCGCTGCGCGCCTCGCTCGAGCTGTTCGATGAAGCCGGGCTGCAGCGACTCCGGGCGAAGTCGGTCGCCATGACCGCTTTCCTGATCGGCGGTATCCATCAATACCTGCACGATTTACTTGAAATCATCACGCCCCTCGAGCCGGAACGCAGGGGTTCGCAATTGTCTCTTCGTGTGCGCTCCGGGCGTACTGACGGCAGGGCCCTGTTTGAGTACCTGGAAGCAAATGGCGTGTTGACCGACTGGCGCGAGCCGGACGTCATCCGGGTCGCGCCGGTGCCGCTTTACAACAATTTCAGGGACTGTTTTGAATTGCTGCGCGTCATCGGAGAGTGGACAGCGGTCACAGGCAGTCGATCTTGTCCGTAATCTTTATGATGGAATCGGTCCGCTCGACCGAACCGCTCAACGGCGCCATCAACAGGTAGTCCAGGGTCCAGTTGCCTTCAGATTCGTTCAGGAACGTCCTTTCCAGCACGCCCACTTCGCGGGAAGTCACCTCTTTCGCCTCACACACGGCGCAGTAACCGGTGAACTGGAGCAAAGGCAGTTCAGTGGCCGAAGGCGAGATGTCCAGTTCGGCCGCGGCCAGCCAGCGCGGTGACCCCGTGTCGTCAAACAGGTAATGAATCTGGGATTGGGTCTGGACGTTCACCAGGACACTGGCGCCGCCCAGGCCGTCGAAACCCGGGTACCACAAACCCGTGTAGCTTTGCTCAGACCCACCCGCCTGCGGGCAGGTCTGTGCCGCGATCGGAATCATCCGTTCGGAGCCGGATTTACCAAACAGCGTGTAGGAAAACATCTGGTCCTTTTCACCCAGGTTGGTCACGGAAACATAACCGGCCTTGACGGGTTGTTGCTGCTGGCCGTCATTGGTGAACCGCAGTAGCTCCGCTGTCCAGATATTGGTGGCACTGGACGGGGCGCCGGCAATGTACCATTCCGGTTGGCCCAGTTCATCGTAGGTGTACCACAGCAATGCCTGGCTGCTATTGCCGGCGCCGCTGCCCGCATTGTATTCGTAGCCTTGCCTGACATCCGGACGGGACCCGGGATACCAGAGCCCGGGTTGCGCCTCAATTTTCTCGCCCTGGAAAGACGCGGTTGCGCGCACTTTCAGTTTGCTATCGGTCAGGTTGGTGTTGGTCAGCACGGCGTACCAGCGTCCCGGCTGCGCATCCAGCACGGTGATCGATGGACCGATTCCTCCCGTGCCCTGCGCCGATACCAGCACCGGTGCACTCGCGGGCGATGCGGCGAATGGCGCCGGGTCAAGCGCCGAGGAGAAATCCAGGCGTTTGAGTTCCAGCGACAGGCCATTATTTTGCTCCGCGTCGGCGCCTCCGGCCTCAAAGGTCAGCTGGCTGGCTCCGGGCGGCACATCGATAAACACCCGGTCGTTGATACTGTTGGCGGACAGCGCCAACTGGTGAATCGAGCCATTCATCAGCGGAAAGGTCTCAGGCGGGGCAATTCCCGTGCGATTGAAACGGACCGGAATGACGCCCACGTTATTGGGTGAATTCCGGTTGGTTCCGATGCCTACCGCGCCGACATATTGTTCACCCGGCAGTGCGTCGACATTGTTCCAGCTCAACCTGAGGGGAATGCTCTCACGGACGCTGGTGACACCCGGCCCGGTGGCTGCAAAGTTGCCGTTGGTCGACGGCAAGACCGCCGAATGCACCAGGCGGGCTTCGTCACCCGCCTCCTGGCCGGCCTCCCAGTTCTGAACCCTGATCCAGTAGTCGCCCGGAGGCAGATCGAACAACTCGCACAGCTCCAGTTCATTTGAAGAGGTGCTGGTGCAGATTTCCTCGAATGCCTGCGGAAAACCGTCGCCGTTCTCATCCCGGCCGACAAACAGGTCGAGGTCGACGGAGGTAGAAGCCAGGGTTTTCGCATTGAGCCACAAAATGCCATCCGGAGCAGGATGCCAGACGGTAAACGTGCCTTCGTCACCGTCATAGGCATCGTCTTCGGTGGGGTCCTGTACCAGGGTTTCAACTGTTGTGACCGGGCTGGCCAGGCCGCCACTCGAGTAAGTGGCGTCCGGCAGGGCAACCAGGCCGGTCAAAACCGTTTCCTGCCAGCCGCCGTTCAGATCGCTGTTGATACTGATCATCCCCGGCAGGTCGCCACCGCTTGAAAACACGCTGACTGTGAGTAACTGGTCAGGAGACCCGGAAGACCTCAGCCGAATGCTTCCCGACACCCATTCGCCGACGATTCCGGATGGCGCAAGGTCAATCGCGACGGTCAGGGCGCGGCTCTGGCCATTGCCCAGTATGAAGGTCGATGGGCTGATCTCAACCTGGACACCCCCGGCAAAATTTTCCGCTTCAGCAGTCCAGGTACCCCCTCCTTTCTGGTCGGTAACCGTTCGCTCAAAACTGCACTGGGTGGGGCAATCCGCATCGACCAGCCCGGGCAGGTTCAGGTCTCCCGGCTGCCCACCACTGGATGGGTTGGCGGCCAGGAAATCCGCTGTCGTGACTTCCAGGAACAACCCCGTGTTAGCGGCGTCGCCCAGCACCGGGCGCCCTGCTCCACGATCCTGGACCGAAGCCGGGCCAAGACCCTGGTCGGTGGCCTGCTCAGCCGTCGCCGTGGTCTGGATCGCGGTTTCCAACTGGCTTACTGACCAGTCCGGGTGAATCGATTTCAGCAGCGCGGCAGCCCCCGCCACGTGGGGCGAGGAAAACGAGGAACCACTGGACGTTCTAAAAGCCTGTCCCACTTCCGACGGCGCCAGTATCGAGACACCCGGTGCGATCAGGTTGGGTTTCATGACGTCCTCGACCGGCGGCTCAGCCGGCCCCCTCGAGCTTGAAGCGTTGACGATGTCACCGAAACTGTCGATCTCGACCAGGCTCGCACCCGACAGGCTGCCTTCGTGATTGCTGCCGCTGGCCAGCCAGCTACGAATCTGGTCGCCATCCCTTTCACCGATGTGGGTGGCCGGCAGGCAATGGCTGTCAGCTTCCACTGACTCGCCAAATTCCGGTGAATTGGCCAGGATATACCCGCCCGCACCGGCCAGTTGCAGATTTTTGCCCTTTTCCACGCGGCCGTAGGTTCCGCGGTCACACACCACGATTTCGCCGTTGAACGGTTTCTCACCATCCCACGGGTTGCTGAGCCCCTGGTTTGCGGCGCAACTGGCCTGCAGCTCAGCTTCACCGACACCACACAGCGCAAACCCGTAGTCGCGCGCATGCACTATTTTGCGCTTGCTGATGCCTTGCGTATTGCTGGCGCCGATCAGGTCGCCCGGTGGCGCCGTATTGCCGCCGGTCATGTTCTGTACCAGGCTGCCGGACGTCACATTATGGGTTGCATAACCCACGGCGACGATCCACGGGGCATTGGCCGGGCTGCCCACGGTTTCTTCGGTGGGGCCTTCATTACCCACGGAGGTTGCCACGAAAATGCCGGCGTCGCGGGCGTTCAGGAAGGCTCGCGAAATGCTGCCACTGTTCCACGGGTTGCTGGCGCCGGAGCCGATGGAATAATTGATGACATCCACGCCGTCGGCGATGGCCTGGTCGATGGCGGCCAGAATCGCCGAGCCGGCGCAGCCGCCCGAATCCGGACCTTCCGGTTCACCGATGAAACAGACCCGGTAGGAGACCAGGTTGGCCCGTGGCGCGACCCCTGAAGGTTGCACGTTGTAACCGTTGTAGAACGTACTGACTGAATTACCGGCCGAGATGCCGGCGGTCAGGCTGCCGTGCCCGTCATTGTCCTTACCATTGGTGTTTTCTTCGACAACATCCGGCGTGGAGGGATCGTCTTCGACAAAATCGTAGATGCCGACCAGCTTGTCATTGCACTGCGCACCGGACAGCAAATCATTGCACAGACCCAGGTAATTTCCGAAGGGATTGACGTGAGCATAGCCGTCGATCGCCGGGTTGCCGAAGGAAGGGTGGTCCCAGTTGATGCCGGAATCCAGGACACCGACAACGATACCTTCACCCCTTTTCTCCCCGAATCCGGCGATGCCGGTCCATAATTCCTCCGCACCAATCCACTGCGGCCCTGCAAAAGTCTGCAACTGGCTTCGCGTATCGGGCTCGATCGATTGGATCAGCGGGGAAGCAGCCAGGATTTCCGCCTCCGCGGGGCTCAGGTCCAGGGCCAGCCCATTGCTCGCAATCCGGTACTGGTGGACTGCTTGCACGGATCGGCCCAACTTAAGATTGAGCTCGGATTTGAACTCCCGTTGACGGTCCGCAATGTACTCGAGGTAAACCAGGGCATCCGGCGAGCGCACATCCAGTTTCGAGCGGGGGCTTTTTGTACCGGATGAAAGTGTCGGAACGTGACCCTTGTCAGCGGCCAGCGCGTTAAGAATCTGCCTCCTGTACACCGCCAGGGGCAGATCCTGCAATTCGACGATATAGCGCTGCCGGTCGTCGACCGAATCATTTCCCTGCCGCGCACCTGCCCAGGGTGACACCAACAGCAGGGTCATCAGCACAATGCAGGCGGACAAGTACTTCTGTTTCAGATCAAACGTCATCCATGGCTCCTGGCGGGACTGCGCATCGTAACCAGCTCTTCCGCAGCGGTCGGGTGTATGCCGATCGTGCAGTCAAACCGTTCCTTGGTCAGGCCCGATTTTACAGCGACTGCGAAGCCCTGGACAATTTCCGGGGCATCCAGTCCTACGA
>JARFQZ010000116.1 GCA_029287515.1 Lysobacterales bacterium | reverse complement strand
CCTGCGGCAATGCGGGATGGAAGTTTGTGTGCTGGACAAGGCGCAGTTTCCACGTCAGAAAGTCTGCGCGGGCTGGGTTACTCCGGCGGTGATGCAAGAGCTGGAAATCGACCTGGAAGCGTATGGGCGGGAATATGTTTTACAGCCCATCCACTCGTTCCGGACCGGGCAAATCGGCCAGCAACTGGTGCAGTCCGATTTTCCGGGTGAGCCGGTCAGTTACGGAATTCGCCGCAAGGAGTTCGATGATTTTCTGTTGCGCCGCTGCGGAGCCGAACTGGTGCTGGGCCAGGCACTCGGTTCCCTGGAACGCGAAAACGGCGGGTGGCTTGTGAATAACAGTATTCGAGCGGACCTGGTTGTCGGAGCCGGTGGCCATTTTTGCCCGGTGGCCCGCAAAATGGGGGGGCTGGCTTCGAGCGAAATTGCGGTGGCGGCCCAGGAAATTGAATTCGAAATGTCGCCGGAGCAAAAGGCCGAATGTCCGGTTGAAGGGGACATCCCGGAACTTTTTTTCACACCGGACCTGAAGGGTTACGGCTGGGTGTTTCGCAAGGGCGATTACCTTAATATCGGGCTGGGCCGCGAAGACAAGCACAAGCTGACCGGGCACGTGAAACGCTTTTGCGAGCAGCTTCAGGCCGCGGGCAGGATTCCGCAGGAATTACCCGAATAGTTCAGGGGCCACGCTTACCTTTTATATCACCATGCCAGGCGGCGCCTGCTCGAAGACGGGATGCTGCTGGTTGGCGATGCGGCCGGGCTTGCCTACCCGCAGAGTGGCGAAGGCATCCGCCCGGCAGTGGAGTCAGCGCTATTGGCGGCGCAGGTCATCGCGGAGTGTGACGGCGACTACCGGTGCGAGAATCTGCAGTCTTACGTCGATCTGCTCGAAGCCCGTTTCGGTCAACGCGAACCCGCTCCGGGCCTGCTGGATAAATTGCCGGCTGGATTCAGACAAGCAGCGGCCCGCCTGCTGATGAGAAACCAATGGTTTTCCCGGAACATCCTGACGAACCGCTGGTTCTTGCATGCGCAGGACAAGCCTTTGCCACCGCGAGTAAAGGTTCACTGACTCAGGCAGTGGCGGCTTCCGGTTCCGGATTCTCCAATGGCACAATCCTGAAATTGGTGATGCCGTATATGATGGCAATCACCGGATTCATCAGGTTCAGGAAAGCATAGGGCGCGTAGGCCAGCGTCGGTACGCCCAGCGTGGCGGCCATGAAGGCCCCGCAGGTATTCCAGGGTATCAGCGCCGATGTCATGGTGCCGGCATCTTCCAGTGTCCGGGAAAGATTTTGCGGCGCCAGTCCGCGCCGGGCAAATTCCACCCGGTACATTCTGCCCGGCAGCACAATTGCGATGTACTGGTCTGCAGCGATGATGTTCATGCCGATGCCCGTCAGCACCGTGGTGGTGATAAGCGAACCGGTGCCGTGCACCCCTTTGAGCAGGGCGTCAACGATCCTCTTCAACAATCCCGTGTGTTCCATCACGCCTCCGAAACACATGGCAGACATGATCAGCCAGACTGTGTTGAGCATGCTCGACATGCCTCCGCGTGAGAGCAGGGAATCCAGGGAGTCGCTTCCGGTACTGATTTGAAATCCATCGGCCAGTGCCACGAACAGCGCCTTGATGCTTCCAGCCCAGCGGGACAGGTCTCCCTCCGGATTACCGAAGGACTGAACCAGTTCCGGCTGCCAGATCAGCGCCACGACACAACCCGCCAATGCCCCGATAGAGATGGTGGGGAACGCCGAAACCTTGCGCATGGCCAGCACCAGCAAGAGCACCAGCGGAAGGATGGTCGGCCAGGCGATGGTGTAGTTTTCCCTGAGCAGGCTGCGGGCTGATTCGATGCTTTCAACCGGCGCCGCGGCCGCCTCGGTATTCAAACCGATGATGGTGAATAAAACCAGGGAAATCAGGAACGACGGTACGGTGGTCCAGGCCATGTGCCGGATGTGAACGAACAGGTCGACCCCTACCATGGCCGGCGCCAGGTTGGTGGTGTCGGAAAGCGGAGACATTTTATCCCCGAAATAGGAACCGGAAATGACTGCGCCTGCTGTAATCGGCAATGACAGGTCCATGATCTGGGATATGCCCATCAGGGCGATGCCGATTGTTCCGGCAGTTGTCCATGAACTGCCGATCGAAACCGCGACCAGGGCGCAAATGATCAGTGCCGCCGGGTAAAACCAGGACGGGTCGAGGATGCCCAGGCCGGCATAAATGACGGCTGGCGCCGTGCCGGCCAGCATCCAGCTGCCGATCAGGGAACCCACCGCCAGCAGGATCAGGCAGGCTTTCAGGGCCAGCGAAATGCCTTCGACCATCGCGCGTTCCATGTCGGCCCACGTCTCGCCCAGGTACAAGCCGATCAGGGCGGCAGCGCCCGCGGCCAGTAACAGCGCGATCTGGTTGGGCCCATAGGAGGAGTTATCGTTGAACAGGCTGACCGAAGCGGCCAGCATTGTGATCAGGAAAAGTAGCGGCAACAGTGCCAGCCACAGGGGTATGGACCTTTTATCGGTTTCTTCTGTCATCACGTCAGGTGATGGTACCAAAAATCTCTACCTGGCCCCGGCCCATTTTTAGACATGATGACTAGCCTGGGAACACCAGCGCACGAATAGGCAGGATCAGGGTCTGAATCCGGATCACCAACGCATTGGCAATCCCCATGCCGTCGACGATGGATGACGTAAACCGGCCAAACCCCTTGATTTCGCCGGACTCCCTCTCGGCTTCCCGGCTGGTATAGGCGACGCCCACGCAGAAGCTGCCCGGCGTGACGTCGTCCGCATGGCCTTCAAAAATGGGTTCGAGGACGGCCATGACCGTGCCTGGCCGTAGCCGGTCCTGGAGGTCGATCAATTGGTCGGTAGGCCTTAGCTGGCCGCTCGAGATCGAGTCCTGGATTTCAGTGATCACCATGGGAATGACCACCAGGGGTTTGGATGCGCAGGTGATCTCGGTAATCATGCCCACTTCAAGCACCTGGGCTGATACCTGCCTGAAACCCGCCTGGAAGCGGCCGCGGCCGGAAGAGGCAGGGACCAGGATTCCGGCAGGCCGCAGGATCGGGTTGACGATATCGCCGGGCTTCAATTTGAACTGCGTTACCGTTCCGTCAGTGCCTGCGTATACGGTGGCCTTTGAGATTTCTGTCTCGGCCTGGTTCAATGCAGCTACGGCGCTGGCACGCTGCGCGGGCAGGATGTTATCGATCCTGGACTGGATGACATATTGAGCCGCCAGGGCGGCTTCCAGGGCGCCTTTTCGGCCGTCGACATTGGCCTGTAACGCAGCAAGTTCCTCTTCGCTGACCAGGTTGGGATTGGCCTGCGCAGCCTGCTGCCGGCGGACCAGTTGATCCTGGGCTCCGCGCAAGGCCGCCTCGGCCACCGCGATGTTTCCGCGTGCGACTTCCAGTTCGGTGTTCGACATCACGAGAGCCGCGTCAATCTCCGCTATGCGCCGGTATGCAGTTTCTACAGCGGCTTGCTGACGCGTCGTTTCCAGCCGGAAAATCGGGTCGCCCCGCTGAACGAACTGGTTGTTGCTTACGTAAACTTCCTCGACGCGGCCCCCTGTATCGGAAAGGATCGTCACCGTCCTGAACAACGAGGTGATGTTGTTCGACGTTGGATGGAAGTAGAAAATCATAGTTATCAGAACAGTAGCCAGGATGGCGCACGAGGTAATCCCCCAGCGCAATTCAGACCAGACCGAGAAAATCGTGATCTCGTGACCCAGTCTTTTGCCCTGCTTGTGACGCCGGTAAAGGTAATCCGGGAAGATGGTGATCAGCGCGCTGAAGATGAGTTCCAGCATGGCTAGCTATTCCTCCCGGCTACTTTCTTCAGTGACCTGGCGATACTGCGCAGGGGAGTGACGAAGTCAGGAATGCGGATTGCGGCCAGCAACAGGCCGGCTATCCACAGCGCATTATTTCCGGTGAACAGCGATAACAGTCCAAGAAGGCCTACCACCTGCATCTGCGCCTTGCCCGTGCCTTCCACCATGCGGTCAGGGATCGATTGAACGGTAAAGTAAAAGGCGCCAAAAGCGATCAGGACCAGGATCAGGAAGATGGCTACCAGTATGAAAAGGAGATCGGTCTCGCCCGGGGCGGTGATCCAGAAAGACAAGTGGTCGGGGTTTACATTGGCAGTTAACGGGTCCATCAGTAATCCATTTGACGATTGAGGGGGCGTAGAAATAGTCACCTTATCAAATCAGAAGCCAGGGGAGCGACTCAAAAACGGTTTCCGGTTTTAGTTCCTGCATGCAACGGACAAGCTGCACGCCGTTTATCCACTGCGGTATGCCGTTCATCTGTTGAAGCCGCAATTATCCGGGTTTTCGACTATGGTTAACAATACAGAGCTGAAAATTGCGCTGTTTTTCTATCCAGGGGGAGGTTCGTTGAAAATGAAGAACATTTCTGTTTTTCTGTCCATATTGTTAACACTGGTTTTATTGAGTGCCAACCTGTCAGCGCAAAGCGATATTGCCCGCGAAACCCGTTCCGTCAAGCTTCTGAACCTTTCACAACAACTTAAGACAAGGGACCAGGCCGATAAAATGAGAGCGATGCGGGCGGCCGACAAAATGGGAATTGCGAGCCGGCGTGTTTTGTCCAATGGAAGAATTCTCGAATTACAGCGCATCGTTCCCGGAATCGGCCCTATCTTCTACGTAACGTACAACGTCGATGCCGCCGATACGGTATCAACGGACGAAGTCTGGCCAGGGGGTTCAGCGGGACTGAATCTCGATGGCAGCGGAATGGTCATGGGTGAATGGGACGGCGGCGCCGTCTATTCTGATCACTGGGATTTTGATTCACGTTTGACACAGGCGGATTTTGATCTCGAGCAACTCGTGAGCGGCCATGCGACCCACGTGGCGGGCACCCTGATAGGGTCTGGCACTGGCCTGGATCCGAGGTCGCGTGGAATGGCCTACGCGGCGCAGCTGGACGCTTATGACTGGAATTCCGATACGGCGGAAATGGCATCTGCTGCGGCGTCAGGATTGCTGGTTTCCAATCACTCCTACGGCATCGCGGCGGGCTGGTTGTACATGGGGCCCGTTGAACCGCCGGATACCACCTGGTGGTGGATCGGCGGCAGCGGCCAGGAAGACCCGAATTTTGGCTATTACGATAGCGAAAGCGCCCTATGGGACCAGATAGCCCTGGACGCACCTTATTACCTGATTGTCAAGGCGGCCGGTAACGATCGCACGGACGTCGGACCATCGCTGGGTGAAGAGTACACGGTGATCGATCAGAGCGGCGATTTCGTCGAGTATGCAATTGCTGACGGGTCTCATGACCCCGATTGCGCTCCGGCTGGATATGACTGTATTGCCAGCGCCAGCACGGCGAAAAATGTGCTTACCGTGGGTGCCGTTGACGATATCTACGACGGCTATTCTGTGTTTTCCGGGCCTTCCTCGGTCACGATGGCGAGTTTCAGTTCCTGGGGCCCCACGGATGATGGCCGCATCAAGCCTGATATTGTCGGCAATGGCATGTTCCTGATTTCAGCCTGGACGACCAACGAATTCTCCTATGCTGCGGCCGCGGGTACATCCATGGCCACCCCGAATGTAAGTGGTTCATTACTGTTGTTGCAGCAACATTACGCTAATCAGAACCCGGGCAATTACATGCGGGCGACCACCCTGAAGGCGCTGGCCATCCATACCGCTGATGAAGCGGGTGAAGCTGATGGCCCCGATTACGAATTCGGCTGGGGCCTGTTGAACGCCAAGTCCGCGGCAGCGGTCATCAGCGATGATGGCACAGCCCACCAGATTATCGAGGACAATTTGGCAGAAAACCTGGGCGGGGACGCGGTGAACACCGTGGAAATCGTGGTTACCGAAGCAGATGCCCTGGTAACCGCTACATTGGTCTGGGCAGATCCTCCAGGCCCGGTGACCGTTCCGCAAATACTTAATGACAATTCAAGCAAGCTGGTGAACAACCTCGACCTGCAAATCACCCGCGGGGGTGAAGTCCACTTGCCCTGGGTTCTGAACCCTGAATTTCCTGCCCAGGCGGCTAGCCGGGGTATAAACGTACTGGATAACGTCGAGCAAGTAGTTATCGATGGGGGTACGCCGGGCTCGTATTTTGTCGAAGTCCGACATGAACAAGGCGCGATCGTCGGTGACAGCCAGGACTACTCATTGATTATTTCTTCAGTGCGTCGCCCTTCCACGGTCAAAGTGACGCAGATCGATGAGGACTTTTCTTCCGGCAGCCTGCCCGCTGGATGGGAACTGGTTACGACTTCGGGCGTTCCCTGGGAAATCAGGTCATCCCAGCCCGGCACCCGTTACGAGAATCAGACCGGTGGCTCAGGTCACTACGCGATGGCGGATGCTAATTATCGCAATAGCATGAACAGTAAACTGCGTTCCCCGACCCTGGATTTGACCGATAGCGATGCGGTAGTGCTCAAGTTCAAAAGTTATTGGCAGCCGGATGAATCCGAAAAAATAAACGTACAGTACAGTACCGACAACGGCGGAACCTGGAATAACATCTGGCCGGATTTGGGTATCAGTGCCTTCGTATCGAATATCGATACAGACATCTCTTCAATAGCTGCAGGCCAGTCCAGCTTTGCTTTTCAGTTTATATTTGACAGTAACAGCATTAACGTAAATGTTGGGGATCGCTGGCAGGTTGACGATGTGGTGCTGGATACATTCGGAGGCACGCCCGGCGATGATCTGCCGGGGCCATCAAGAAGCCCGGATCCCCCCGACGGCGCCACCGGGCTGCCTGTGAGCACCAGCCTTTCCTGGATTGCCGGATCGCAAGCAGCTTCACATGATGTGTTTATGGGCCTGAGCCCCTCGTTGAATTCAGGCGATTTCCAGGGAAATTACACGGGGACCGTTTTCGGCCCGGAATCACTGGAGCATGGCACGACGTATTACTGGCGGGTTGACGAAGTCAACGCCGAAGGCAAGACCGAAGGCCTGGTCTGGAGCTTTACCACACAGGACACCGGACCCGTGCCACCAGGCCAGGCTTCAACTCCTGTTCCTGCAGACGGGACATCGGGCCATGGGCTGAGCATCGACCTCAACTGGACAGCGGGTGCACTGGCCTCATCCCATGATGTGTATTTCGGCACCAACCCGGTACCCGGACCCGGTGAATTTCAGGGCAACCAGGCAGGAACCACTTTTGATCCAGGCTCGCTGGCCAGCGCAATGACGTACTACTGGCGAATAGATGAAGTCAATGACGAAGGCACTACCACGGGCCCGATCTGGAGTTTCACCACCGAGCCACTGGCCCAGTCCACCGAGCTTCATCTGAAGAACATGACGCCTTCATCGATTCCTGGTTCCAGGGGCAAGTGGACCGCTTCGGTCCAGGTAGAGATTGTTGACGGCGCGGGTACAGCCATGCAGAACGTCCAGGTCAACGGAAGCTGGAGCAATGGAGCCAGGGGCGGTGGCTCCTGTGAGACCAATTCCAGTGGATTGTGC
>JARFQZ010000083.1 GCA_029287515.1 Lysobacterales bacterium | reverse complement strand
CGAGTGCGCGGTCGACGTGCCGGAAGATTGTGAACGGCCAGCGAGCATAATCATCTGCCATCCACACCCCGAGCACGGCGGTACGATGCATAACAAGGTGGTCACCATCCTCGAGCGCTCCATGCGGGAACTGGGCCTGCGCACTGTGCGTTTCAATTTTCGCGGCGCCGGCGAGAGCGAAGGCGAGCACGACGATGGCTATGGAGAAACCGATGACCTGTTCGCCGTTGCGGAATGGGTGCGGCGCACACGCCCGGATGACATGCTCTGGCTGGGCGGTTTTTCATTCGGCTCCTACGTGGCTGCGAGGGCGGCACTGAACCTGGACACCGGTCAGCTGATCTCCATCGCGCCCCCCGTGGACCGTTACCCTTTCGACAGCCTGCCGCATCCGGAATGCCCCTGGCTGGTGATCCAGGGTGATGAGGATGAGGTCGTCAATATCGACGTGGTAAGGCAATGGGCCGATACACTGAAACCCCCGCCAGAACTGATTGTCATGCAGGAAGCCGATCACTTCTTCCACCGCCGGCTGATGGATTTGCGCGGACTGCTGAAAAACGGCGTTCGCGAACAGCTGCCGGATAACGCCAAGTGTGCGGATTCCCCGTAAAGCCGGGTGTCACCGAAACCCTCCCCGCTCCGGCAGTACCACACGCTCACCCGGCAGGATGAATTTGAGCCGGACCCGGCTCAAGTCGAAGTTGCAAAAGCCCTGGATGATCTGTGGCATTCCCTCCAAAGACAGCGTCAACCAACGATTCTGGATCGAATCCGCCGTCATCGGCCAGAATACGTCAGGGGACTTTACATCTGGGGAAGTGTCGGGCGTGGCAAAACCTGGCTGATGGACCTTTTTTACGAGCACTTGCCGGTGCAACGTAAACTGCGGGTTCATTTTCACCGATTCATGCAACGGGTTCACAATGATCTGAAGCAACATGGAACGGTCAGTGATCCCCTGCCACGAATAGCGGCTGAATGGGCCAGGGACTGCAGTGTTCTCTGCCTGGATGAGTTTTTTGTTTCTGATATCGCTGATGCGATGTTGCTCGGCGGCTTGTTCAAAAACCTGTTCAATAACGGGGTAACACTAGTGACAACCTCGAACATACCGCCTGATGAGCTCTACCGGGATGGTCTGCAACGTGCCAAATTCCTGCCTGCCATTGACCTGCTCAAAAACCACAACCGGGTCATCGAGTTGCCGGGTGATACGGACTACCGCCTGCGGATCCTCGAACAATCGGCAATATTTCACTACCCGCTGGACGAAATGGCGGAGCGTGTCATGACGGAAAGCTTCGACCGCATGGCCGCAGAATGTGAAATGAACCACGACCTGGACATCAACGGGCGTAACTTCCATGCACGCCGGCGTGGTGACGGCATCATCTGGTTCGGGTTTGAAGAATTATGTGGCAAACCTCGCGGCGCAATCGACTACATCGAGATTGCCAGGGCGTTCAACACCGTCGTGCTCTCCGACATGCCGCAACTGGGCGAACAGGATTCAGATGCCGCCAGGCGGTTCGTCATGATGATCGATGAATTCTATGACCGCAACGTCAAATTGCTGATTTCAGCTCAGGTGCCCATCAAGGAGCTTTACCGCGGCAGGATGCTGGAGTTTGAATTTGAACGCACCGCCAGCAGGCTGACAGAGATGCAATCGCGGGAATACCTGGGCCGGCCGCACCTGCCCTGAAAAAGAGAAAGGGCCGGTAAGGGGTCAACCGGCCCTTTCGTGAGACCTAGTGCAAGGGGAACACCGGTCTCGAACCGGAAATGCCGTAAGGGGGGACGACAAATCCGATTTGATCGATTCTAGAATATTTCAGAAATAATTTTGCCCTTGATTAATCATAGCCCAGAGAGGGGCATTTGGCAAAGACTCAGGTTCAGGACTTTTTGCGCGCAGTGCTCTTCAATGAATCAACAGAGAAAGTGGCGACGTCGCCACCGCTCGTTTTGACCGGCTGCCCTTCAGCAGGCCCGTACGAGACTCCGTAGTTGATTTCAAAACTCAGCAAAAATTTCTCCTCGCCTGCTGTTCGCGGGTAGGCCCGTTCCAGACCAGCCATATCAGGCGCGGACCTGTTCCAGCCACCGACCAGAAGGGACATACCGGTTGCCTCCAGCTCGTCGAGGAGATCGTCAAGACGAGAATAGCTCAAGACAATTTTTTCCGTATCCATGACAGGTTCGCGGAACCCGGCGGCCATCAGCGCGTCCCCGATTTCCAGCAAGTCAGGGAAATCCGGGATCCGGATCGCCGACTCTGTTCCGGACCAGGCTTCATCGAGTTCCCGCAGGGTACCCGGGGCCAGTGTGCTGAACAAAAGCATTCCATCCGGCTTCAACACGCGGCGAAATTCCGAAAACATGGCCATCGGATCCGCGCACCAGAAACTGGCGAGGTTCGAAAAGACCAGGTCGGCCGATTGGGAAGAAAATGGGAGAGCCCCGATGTCGGCACACACGGTTTTCAAAGGACGCAGCATCGTGGAACGCCGCCGCACCTGGGCCAGCATCGCGCGGGACGAGTCGAGCGCGATGACCCGGGCTTTTCTGAATGTACGCTTCAACTCGGCGCTTGCCTGGCCGGTGCCGCAGCCCAGGTCGAGGATCTGAAGCGGAGTACGCCGGTGGAAGGCTGTGCGCTCCAGCAGGCGGCGGCACACTTCCTGCTCCAGCGCTGCGTGCTGGTCATATTGGCCGGCAATGCGCTCGAATGTTTCGTTGATCTGCCGAAGGTCTGGCATAACGGTTCCGGGGAAAAGAAGTTGATTCTGACAGTTTATCGCATCCAAATCCCGACGTATCTCTTTCGAAAAAAGCCTAGTCTGGACAGATGAAGTCATGGCTGCAGTGGTCCATCGATAACTTGTTACCCAGGCATTGCATTCTGTGTGGTTACGCAAGTGGCACGACCAATATCTGTGCGCCATGCTCGGATGAACTGCCACGCATCGGCGATTGCTGCCGCAAGTGCTCCCTGCCCCTGGCGGACCCTGGAGACACGGTCTGCAGCCAATGTGAAAAATATGCAGTGCCCTGGAACTCGGCCGTCGCGGCCCTGGTCTACGGATTTCCCGTGGATCAGCTCGTTCGCCGCTTCAAATTTTCCCGGAGCCTGGCCTGCGGCCAGTTGCTGGCACAGGAACTGACCCGGGCCGTGGCGAACCGCTGCATTCACCCGCCCGATGCCATCGTGCCGGTTCCGCTGCACCGGACAAGGTACCTGGCCCGGGCATTCAACCAGTCGGAATTGCTGGCCAGGCACACCGGAAAACACCTGGGGGTCCCTGTGTACCCCGGCTTGTTGTGCCGACGCCGGCGAACGCGGGCGCATTCGGGGCTGGATGCGATCAGCCGGCGGATCAATATCAAGGGGGCTTTCCGTTGCCGATTGACCAGCCGGCAGCACGATTATGTTCGTCACATCGCCCTGGTCGACGACGTCCTTACCACGGGCGCCACCCTGTCCGAGTGTACCCGGGCCCTGCAAGCTGAAGGAATCAGGAAGGTTTCCATCTGGGTGGCGGCCAGGGCGCCCGAGCCGCGGGCTCAACCGGATGAATAGGCCCCGGCAAGAATGAAGTGCCCCAATGCGCCAAGAAATATCATGACCCCAACCCAGTTGTTTCCCAGGAATGCCTTGAAGCAGGCATCCCGGTCTCTCGTGCGAACACTGGCCAGTTGCCGTGCGAACAGCACGGCGGAAACCAGCACCGCTGCAAACCAGGGCCAGCCAAGCACAAGCCGCCAGCCGATTGCGGTCAGCAAGAAAAGCATCAGCAGCATCAGCACCCCGATAATCACCACATCGAATCTGCCGAACAGGATCGCCGTGGACTTGATACCCACCTTGAGGTCGTCTTCGCGATCGACCATGGCATACAGCGTGTCGTAAATCACCGACCAGAGGGTGTTGACTGCCAGCAACCACCAGGCCAGCGGCGGAACGCTGGAATTTTCTGCTGCAAAGGCCATTGGTATTCCCCAGCCAAACGCGATGCCGAGTACCACTTGCGGCAGATGGGTAAATCGCTTGAAGAACGGATAACTCGCCGCCAGTGTCGCTCCCACCAGCGCCAGTTTTATGGTCAGGGGATTGGTGAACAACACCAGCACGAAGGCCAGCCCCATCAGGACAACAAACAGCCAAAGCGCCTGTTTCAGGGAAAGCTCACCGGAAGCCAGTGGCCGCTGACGCGTGCGCTCGACATGCGGGTCGAAATCCCGGTCGGCAATGTCGTTCATGACGCAACCCGCTGCGCGCATCAGGACGACGCCGCAGGTGAAAATAAACACGTTCTTCAGTGAAGGCAGCCCCTGGCCCGCAAATAAAAGCGCCCACCAGGTTGGCCAGAGCAGCAGCAGGATGCCAATCGGCTTGTCGAAGCGCATCAGGCGCCAGTAAGCGTTCCACTGTATTTCCATCACGATATTCTGACCGCTTTGCCCAGGAGTGCAAGCAAGCCACTGGATGTGCAGCCCAATTCCTATAAAATGCGCGCCATGGAATTGATAGATATCGGCTGCAACCTGACCCACGACTCCTTTGACAGCGATCGCGAGAAAGTACTGGAGCTTGCACAACAGGCCGGCGTGGCGCAGATGATCGTGACCGGAGCGAGCGACGAAGGCAGCCATGATGCCCTGGGGCTGGCGAGGCAGTATCCGGGGACATTGTTTGCCACGGCAGGGGTGCACCCGCACCATGCATCCGATTTCACCGAAGAAACCGAGGTCCGGTTGAGAAAGCTTGCCGCAGAAAAGGAAGTTGTCGCCGTCGGGGAAACCGGGCTCGATTATTTCCGTGATTTTTCTCCCCGCGACATCCAGCGGGACGTGTTCCGCCGCCAGCTTTCAATCGGGGCAGACTCCGGTCTGCCGTTATTCCTGCACATGCGGGATGCGCACGAAGATTTTCATGCCATCCTCCGTGAAAACAGGGATCGCCTGAGCGACATCGTGGTGCATTGTTTTACGGGCAACCAACAAGAGCTTCACGACTACCTCGACCTGGATTGCCATATCGGGATTACAGGATGGATCTGTGATGAAAGGCGCGGCACTCATATGAAGGAGTTCCTCGGCGACATACCCGCCGACCGCCTGATGATTGAAACCGACGCCCCTTACCTGAAACCCCGAAACCTCAGGCCAAAGGTGAAAAGCCACCGGAACGAACCCCGATGGCTTCCCTGGACCCTTGGAACCCTGGCCGCCGCCAGGAACGAACACCCCGAAGACCTGGCCAGGCAAACCACCGCCAACGCACGACGGTTTTTCCGGATTTCCGAATCAGTTTACTGACCGGTTGGCGCAGCCAGAGGTCATTCAAATAATGCCGTTGAGCGAAGCCGCCTTCCGCAACGAAGTTGCGGGAGCAGGGAAGCGAAACTCCTTAGAAAACCTGGGA
>JARFQZ010000226.1 GCA_029287515.1 Lysobacterales bacterium | reverse complement strand
ATGATGGAAGGCGCCCTCGAAGTTTCCGAAACCCAGGTTCGTGACGCGATGATTCCGCGTTCGCAGATGGTGGTTGTGCACAATGATGCGGCGCTGGAAGAATTTCTGCCTCAAATGCTGGAATCAGGCCATTCCCGGTTTCCTGTGATTGGCGAAGACAAGGATGAGGTTGTTGGAATCCTGATGGCCAAGGACCTGTTGCCCCACCTGGCCTCCGGTGCCGAGGACTTCGACCTGGCCGGTGCAATCCGGCCGGCTGTTGTGATTCCGGAAAGCAAGCGCCTGAATGTGTTGCTGCGTGTTTTCCGCGTCAGCGGCAACCACATGGCGATCGTGGTCGACGTATACGGCGGTGTCTCCGGGCTGTTCGCCATCGAGGTCGTTCTTGAGGAGATCGTGGGTGAATTCGACGACGAGTAGGACGAAGCTGAAGAGGCGCTGATCCTGCGGGTCGGTGAAAACCGTTACCAGGTCCAGGCGCTGACCCCGATTGATGATTTCAACGATCAGTTCGAAAGCGAGCTGAGTGATGACGACTACGGTACCGTTGGCGGATTGTTGCTGGCTGAATTCGGGCGTGTGCCGGAATATGATGATGTCGTCGTGGTTGCCGACAATTTCGAGTTCAGGGTAATCAAGGCGGACAGCCGCCGCATCGTTACGCTTGAGATGAATGTTCTCAAGCCCTGAACGTCCCGGTTTGCTCCTGACGCGACTTGTATGCCTGCTGCTGTTGTTTTGCAGCCTGCCGGGTGTGTCGGCCGAAGGTGAATTCGAACCCGCCCGGGCAGAGGTCTGGCTGGTCACCTACGGTCCCGGTGAAATCTACTGGCAGAGATTCGGACACAATGCGATCTGGGTCCGCGACCAGCAACTGGGTCTGGACCACGCGTTCAATTTCGGGTTTTTCGATTTTGAACAGGAAGATTTCTTCGTTCGCTTTCTGCAGGGCAGAATGCTTTACTTCTCAGCCGCCAGGCCAGCCAGGGAAGAGTTCTCTTCCTATATCAATGAAAACCGGTCTATCCGGGCCCAGAGACTGGATCTTTCACCGGGGCAAAAGCTCAGGTTGATTGATTTTCTGCTCGAGGAAGTCCAGCCGGAAAATCGAGATTATCTTTACGACTACTACGAGAACAACTGCTCAACCCGTATCCGTGATGCCATTGACCTCGCGCTGGGTGGAATGCTCAGGACTGAATTTGAACGTTTGCCCGCGACACAGAGCTGGCGGGACCATACGCGACGCCTGACTGCGGCGGATCTATGGCTCTACCTGGGGTTGGAAATCGGGCTGGGCTCTCCGGTGGACAGATCGATAAGTCGCTGGGAGGAGATGTTCATTCCCGAAGTGCTCGCTGATTCGATCGCATCCGTTGAATTCTCCGGCAACGGCCTGGCTCGGCCGTTGGTGCTCGAGGACGTCATTTTGCATGAATCATCAATGCCGGCACCCCCGGCGGTCACGGCAAGTTGGTGGCCACGCTACCTTCTGTTGTCACTGGGCCTGGTAGTGCTGGCGTGGCTGGCGGATCGATACCTGGTTCACGGCGTGGCCGTGGCGCTGTCACGGACCTGGTTGCTGTTGTCGGGAATTGCGGGCCTGGCTTTGCTTTTTTTATGGTTCGGAACCGATCATGCCGTTGCCAGGCTGAACCTTAACCTGCTGGTTTTCAATCCCGTCTGGATTGGTTTCGCGATGTGGAGAGGTAACGTCACGCTGCCCCTTTTCACCATTGGCCTTATCTCGGTGCTTGCCTGCCTGCTGGCGCTGCTGCCATCGGGGCAGTACTTCGTGGACGTCCTGGCTGCGTTCCTGCCCCTGAATCTTGCGGCGGCCTTCGGGCTTACGCCATCCCGGATTCAGCCAGCAAGTCTGCCTGGTGCTCCTGCATGAGCGGATCGATCAGCACGTCGAGCTGACCCCCAAGGATTTCATCCAGCTTGTAAAGGGTAAGGTTGATGCGGTGATCCGTGACCCGTCCCTGCGGGTAATTATAGGTTCTGATACGTTGCGAGCGGTCGCCGCTTCCCACCTGCACGCGCCGCGACTCCGCAATTTCGCTTTCCTGGCGTGACTGCTCCTGCTCCAGTAATTTCGCCTGCAATAACGACTTGGCGCGTGCTTTGTTCTTGTGCTGCGAGCGTTCGTCCTGGCATTCCACGACAATCCCGCTGGGCAAATGGGTCAGCCGGATGGCGGAATCCGTTTTGTTGACATGCTGACCACCGGCGCCTGAGGCCCGGAATGTGTCCACGCGAAGGTCGGCCGGGTTGATTTCAATTTCCTCGACGCCTTCAACTTCCGGTAGGATGGCCACGGTACAGGCCGAGGTGTGAATTCTGCCCTGTGATTCTGTTTCAGGAACCCGCTGAACCCGGTGTGTGCCCGATTCAAATTTGAACCGGGAGTAGGCGCCCTGGCCGGCGACACGTACGATGATTTCCCTGAACCCACCGTGTTCGCCCAGGTTCTGGCTCAGAATCTCAAGTGGCCAGTTTCGGGCTTCCGCGTATTTCTGATACATCCTGAACAAGTCGCCGGCAAAAATGGCAGCCTCGTCGCCACCGGTGCCTGCCCGGATTTCCAGGAAAATATTGTTATCGTCATTGGGGTCCTTGGGAAGCAGCAGCAACTGGATCTGGTTTTCGAGGGATTCGAGTTTCGAAGTGGATAGCTGCAATTCGTCTTCCGCCAGTTGCCGCATTTCCGGGTCGGACTCTTCCAGCATGAGCTGCGCTTCCTCGATAGACTCCTGCGTGTTTTGCCAGTTCTCCCAGGATTTGACCAGCGGTTCGAGTTGGGCGTATTCAACGGAAAGATCCCTGAATCGGTTCTGATCGGAAAACACCTCGGGCTGTGAAAGCAGCAATCCCACTTCTTCATAGCGCGAAGAAACCTGGTGAAGTCGTTCACGAATGGATGATTTCATTCGCTTTCTTCCGGGTTGTCTTTCCTGAAAATACGGTCAGCAGCCTTCAATACCTCGTAGTCCCTGTTTTCCGCGGCTTCCCTCAGCCGTTTACTGGGCAGGTGAAGAATCTTGTTGGTCAGGGTCTTGGCCAGTTGCTCCAGCACATCGGCCGGATTCTGTCCGGCTTCCAGTTTCCTGAGGGCGCGTTCGGTGAGATCCTGTTCGAAATCGTGGGACTGGTCGCGGATTCTCTTGAGCGTCCGGGCCGCGCGTATTCCGGAGAGCCAGCGCATGAAGCCATTGACGGCATCGTCCACGTCGGAACTGGCCGACCTGGCCGCTGCGGTCCTCTGCTCCATATTTTCGTCGACCACCTGTTGCAGATCATCAATCGTGTACAGGTAAACATCCTTCAACTTCGAAATCTGCGGATCGATATCCCGGGGTACAGCTATATCGACCAGAAACATCGGCCGGTGTCGACGCTTCCGCAGCGCTGCCTTGACATCCGTTTTCCTGATCACCGGCTCGGGGCTGGCCGTGGAACTGATGAGTATGTCGGCCCTGGGCAGAGCTTCGCCCATTTGGTCCAGGGTCAAGGCAGTGGCCCCCATTTCAGTGGCCAGTTCTTCGGCTTTTTTGCGGGAACGGTTGACGATCAACAGATTGGCAATGCCGTGATCTCGCAGGTATCGGCCGCATAACTGGACCATTTCACCGGCGCCGACCAGTACCACGGTTTTTGACTGCAGGTCACCGAAAATCTGCCTGGCCAGGACGACCGCCGTGTAAGCGACGGAAACCGTGTGGTCGCTGATCCCCGAATTCGTCCGGATGGCCTTGGCCGCGTTGAATGTATGCTGGAACAACCTGTCGAGTACTTTACCCAGGCTGCCTGAATCATGGGCTTGCTGCCACGCCTCTTTCAACTGTCCCAGGATCTGGGTTTCTCCGATGACGAGTGAATCCAGCCCGCTGGCGACGCGGATGAGGTGCCGGGCGGCGGCTTCACCTTCATGATCATAGAGGTGCTGTTCCAGTTCGCCGGCTGACAGGCCATTGATCCGGTGAATCCAGTCTACCAGGCCCTGTTTGCCTTCCGCGGTGGACAGGCAGTAAATTTCAGTCCGGTTGCAGGTGCCCAGTATCACAACCTCCTCCACTCCGGGAAGCGCGCACAGTTCACGCGCCCGGTCGGAATACTCAGACCGGGCAATCGCTACCTGTTCCCGGATCTCGATCGGGGCGGTATGGTGGCTGATTCCAATCGTAAAAAGAGGCATGTGCTAAAAGTGATTGCTCGCGCGCTGATTCTGAGGGTGAACACCCCTTTTATCAAGCAGCATCGAACAGAATAGGTGAAAACCTTATTGGTTCGATGGCGGCAAACGCGTATCCTTTGTGCCCATGAAATACAACCTGAAACGAGTCCTGCAGGCATGCCTGGCTGCGCTGGTGGTGTCAGCGTGCGCAGCCAGTCCCAAGGCAGACCCTGAACCGGCAACTGAGGCAACGGATGAACTCGCGGGTGCACTCGTCGAGTCAACAACTGAGACTGTGCCTACCGATCCGGAAGTCATGTACCGGGTTTTCGCAGCGGAGTATCTGGGCGCAGAGGGAGATCTGCAGTCCGCCGTCGGGGAATACCTTGAAGCCGCCATGCGTTCCAACGATCCCCAGATTGCCCGCCGGGCTACACGGGTTGCTTTCGCGACAGAATCCTGGCAGCAGGCGGCCATGGCGGCGGATCGCTGGGCTTTGCTCGATCCTGCCAATGTATCGGCACATGAATCGGCTGCCCTGGCCATGCTCTTGATAGGCGATTACATGGGTGCGGAGTACCAGGTCAACAGGATCCTCGACATCAAGGGCGATACGACAGAGGCCTGGATGCTGATCGCCAACCTGTTATCCCAGGGGGGGAGTCCCGAACAGGCCGATGAAATGCTCGATAGGATTTTGAGCGAAAGGGGGAACGTGGACAGCGCGGAAGCGCTGTATGCCCGCAGCCACCTGGCGATTCGGTCCAAAGACTTGCGCCGGGCCTTCGAGCTGGCCAGGCAGGCAGTGGAGGCGAACCCTGAACGGATTGAATACCTGACCTGGGCAGGGCGGCTGGCGCTTAATCTCAAGCTGGTCGAAACGGGCCTGGAGTACGTCAGGCGGGCATGGGAACTTGATCCCGAAAACCACGACCTTTCGCTTGCATACGCGGATTTGCTGGCCCGGAACGGTCGTGAAAGCGAAGCTCGAACCGTTATGCAGGAAATGCCTCAGACACCCGATGTGATGCTTTCACGAATACTGTTCGAGCTGGCGGCAAAAGACCGACCGGCGGCGGAAAAGCTGTTTGCCCGGTTTGAACAGATGGCGTTCGACGACCTGCAGGAGAAATCGTTTTACCTGGCCCAGGCGGCAGAAGCGCTGGGTTTCATGGACCAGGCCATGGAACTGTACGGCCAGGTGACGGAGGGAGACCGTGCCATGGCCTCGGTCATCCGTGTTGCCGAGCTTAAGGCAATCGGCGGGGATGTGGATGCCGCCAGGCGGGACCTGGCCGAACTTCGAAAAGACGCCAGCCCCGTCATACTCGAGGAAAGCTGGCTGGCTGAAGCCCGAATTCTCCGCGAAGCGAACCGGCGTGAAGAGGCACTGCAGGTTCTGGGAGAAGCACTATCCAGCCTGCCCGGATCCATTGCGATCCTTTACACCCAGGCGTTGCTCGCTGCCGAAATAGGAAGAGTGGATATTGCAGAAAAAAATCTGCGGATGGTTATTGCCGCCCAACCTGAGAACGCGGCCGCGCTCAACGCCCTGGGGTACACCCTGGCAGACCAGACCGAACGTTACGAGGAAGCTGAGGCGCTCATCAGGCAGGCCTATATCCTGCAGCCGGAAGAATCTTCCATCATCGACAGCATGGGCTGGATTTCCTATCGCCTCGGGCGTATGCCGGAGGCGCTGGAGTTCCTGCAAAAAGCATGGCAAATCGATAAAAACCCCGAAATTGCCGCGCACCTGGGAGAAGTGCTGTGGGTGGTAGGCAACAAGGACGCTGCCATCGCAATCTGGCGGGAGGCGCAGAAGATTGACGGCGGAAACGCGGTCCTGGTCGAAACGCTGGAACGCCTGGAAGTGAACCTTTGAAGCTTCGCTTACCGGCGTTTGCGATACTTGCGTTGACCTGGACTTTACAGTCGTGCACCACGCTGCCTCCCCTGGAAGCAGACCGGGCGGAGCGTCTCAGGCTGCATGGCCTCAAATCGGATCGCCTGGTGGAACAGGACCGCTGGAACCTGTCCGGAAAGCTGGCTATCTCCAATGACAAGGATGGTGGCAGCGGAAAACTCCAATGGCGCGAAAACCCTGGTTACACCCGAATGGATTTTCACGGCACGCTGGGCCGGGGGGCATGGCGCCTGGAGGCAGACCGTTCAGGAGCCAGGCTGGAACTTGCCGACGGAAGCGCTTACCAGGATCAAACGGTTGATCAACTGGTTCAAAAGCAGGTCGGCTGGGAGATCCCGGTAGAAAGCTTGTCCTGGTGGGTGAGGGGGATGGCTGCTCCCGGGGGGGCTGAAGAACGCTGGTTCGATGAACGGGGCAACCTGGTCCGGCTGAACCAGGATGGCTGGTCTATTGAATTCGGTAAGTACCGCAGCTTTGGCGAATTTGAAATGCCTGTCCGCCTGACTGCAATGCAGGCAGACTGGAAGGTGAAGCTGGTAGTGAGGCGCTGGGAGCTGGCGCCGGAAGGCGCCCCAGATGACTGAGTCCGAAATGCAATGGTGGCCGGCACCCGCCAAAATCAATCTTTTCCTTCACGTGCTGGCGCGTCGTTCCGATGGTTATCATGACATCCAGACACTCTTTCAATTGCTTGACTGGGGGGATGAAATTGGGATTCTTCCCACGGATGAAGAGGGCATAAGAAGGCATGATGTCAGTTATGGAGTCCCGGAATCCGAAGACCTGGTCACCAGGGCCGCCCACTTATTGCAAAGTGAAACAGCCTGCCGCCGGGGAGCGGTCATCGCCATCAGGAAACGGGTTCCGCCGGGGTCGGGGTTGGGCGGCGGGAGTTCGGATGCGGCTACCGTTTTGCGGGTTCTGAACAGGCTGTGGGGCTGCGGGATGGATATCGACGGCTTATCCGCCCTGGGGCGACGTCTGGGAGCGGATGTCCCGGTATTTGTGCGGGGTCACAGCGCGATGGCGCAGGGAGTTGGTGAAAAGCTGGAACCGGTCAGCCTTGGCCGCCGGCATTACATTCTGGTGTTCCCGGATTTGCAGATCTCCACCGCAAAGATTTTCGCTGCTGCCGGTCTGAAACGGGATACCAAACCGATCAGCCTGGAGGAAGCCCTCCGGGAGCAAGGCAAAAATGACTGCGAACCGGTAGTCAGACAGCGATATCCCGGCTTCGACCAACTCATGCGGACGCTGGAAAAGTGGGGTGCTCCCCGCATGACCGGAACCGGCAGTGGCATTTTTATCCGGATGCACGATGAAAAGAGTGCAAAGAGCGCGGCACAGGCATTGAAAAGTTTATATAATGTGCGCGCTGTTCAGGGGGTGGATATTTCTCCTTTGCATGCGAAGCTGGATTGTTTGATTGAATAAAAACTACTGGGACGTCGCCAAGTCGGTTAAGGCACGGGGTTTTGATCCCCGCATTCGCAGGTTCGAATCCTGCCGTCCCAGCCATTCAAATGCCATTGGACCGTAAGCAGGGCAGGAGTTTGACTATTTCTTCACTCATGGTTTTCTCGGGGAACGCAAACCTGAGGCTGGCGAGCAGCATTGCTCATGAACTCAATGTGCCGATGGGGCGGGCCGTGGTCGGGCGATTCAGTGATGGTGAAGTCATGGTGGAAATCATGGACAACGTCCGCGGCCGTGACGTGTACGTCATTCAGCCGACCTGTGTCCCCACGGCAGACAACTTTATGGAACTGCTGGTGATGATCGATGCCATGAAGCGCGCCTCGGCGTCCCGAATCACAGCGGTGATCCCTTACTTCGGCTATGCCCGGCAGGATCGACGCCCGCGGTCTGCGCGAGTGCCGATCACAGCCAAAGTCGCTGCCAGCATGATTTCCGTCGTTGGAACGGACCGGGTGGTTACGGTTGATCTTCACGCTGACCAGATCCAGGGATTCTTCGATATCCCCGTGGACAACGTCTACGCCTCACCCCTGACACTGGCAGACATCTGGCAGCAACAATCCACCCACGAGGTCGTAGTGGTTTCGCCGGATGTCGGCGGTGTCGTGCGGGCGCGCGCCATAGCCAAGCGACTGGATGCCGACCTGGCGATCATCGACAAACGCAGGCCGCGCGCCAACGTGGCAACGGTTATGAATATCATCGGCGATGTTGAAGACAAATGCTGTGTCCTGGTCGATGACATGGTTGATACCGCGGGGACCCTGTGTTCCGCAGCGGGTGCACTCAAGGATGAGGGCGCCAAGCGGGTTGTCGCCTACTGCGTGCACCCGGTATTGTCCGGGCCCGCGGTCGATAACATCATGAATTCAAAAATGGATGAACTGGTGGTCACCGACACGATCCCCTTAAGCGAGGCCGCCCAGGCCTGCGAAAAAATCAGGCAGCTTTCTATTGCGCAGATGCTGGCGGAAACCATTCGGCGCATGGCGCACGGGGAATCTGTCAGCTCCATGTACGTGGATTAATTTTCCGGCTTTCTTTCCTCTGTCACAGTCGTATATAATGGGCGGCTGATTTATCGTGCCTGGTCTGGTCGCGGACCCGGCTTTTTCACTATCTGACAAGAGGTTTATCATGTCTGACACAATAAAGATCAACGCGGAAATCCGTGGAGATGTGGGGAAAGGTGCGAGCCGCCGCCTGCGTCGCGAAGGAAAAGTTCCCGCGGTAATTTATGGTGGTGACCGGGATCCCGTCACCCTGGCGGTGGGGCAGCAAGAATTGCTGCACGCAACGGACACCGAGGCATTCTTCGCCAGTATCCTTGAAATCAAGGTCGGCAAGGATCGCAAACAGCAGGCTGTCGTCAGGGATATGCACCGGCACCCTTACAAGCCGGTGATCATGCACATCGACTTCATGCGCGTATCCGCGGAACAGGTTCTGAAAATTTCCGTACCGGTTCACTTCGCCGGCGAAGATGAATCTCCGGCCGGAAAAGCTTCGGGCGTGGTTATTCAGCACCAGATGACTGAAGTCGAAATTGCCGCGTTGCCGAAAGACATTCCGGAATTCCTGGAAGTCGACCTGTCTGACATGGAAGCCGGCGATGCCGTCATGCTATCCAGCATCGTCCTGCCGGAGGGTGTAACGATTCCGGCGCTGGAGATGGAAGGCGAAGACAACGACTCGGCCGTAGCTAACGCGGTACATATCAAGGAAAGCCAGGGTACCGGTGCTGCAGCTGCAGCAGAGGCCGAAGCTGCGCTCGCCGAAGGTGAGCTGGGTGAAGGCGTCGAACCTGTCGAAGGTGAAGGCGAAGACGAAGACGAAGGCGAGACTGAAGACAAGAAGGCCGAGGACGAAGAGTAAAACGGTACAATGCCTTACCTTATCGTCGGGCTGGGGAATCCTGGCCCAAAATATTCTGAAACCCGGCATAATGCCGGGTTTTGGTTTTTGGACGCCCTCGCGGAGACTGAACGTGTCCTGCTCAAGACACAATCGAGACTGCATGCGGAAACCGCACGCCTCAGGCTGAGCGGGCAAGACTGCATACTGGCCAGGCCGACCACCTTCATGAATCATAGCGGGCAGGCTGTCCGCGCTGTGATGGACTACTACAAAGTGACGGCGGCTGATTTGCTGGTGGCCTACGACGAACTTGATTTGCCGCCTGGTATCTCGCGCTTGAAACAAGGCGGAGGGCATGGCGGACACAACGGCATGCGAGATATTTTCCGGCATACTCTCGATCACGATTTTCTGAGGCTGAGGATCGGCATTGGTCATCCGGGTTCAAAGGATGCCGTGACCGGATATGTCCTGGGCCGGGCAACATCAGAACAGGAAAGACTGATACGGGACTCCATTGCCGATGCATTGGATGTCATGCCGCGAGTGCTGGGCGGCGACGTGTCCGGCGCCATGAAAGAATTACATACGGTGAAAGAAGATGGGATTTAAGTGTGGAATCGTCGGCCTCCCCAACGTGGGTAAATCGACGCTGTTCAATTCCTTGACGCAGGGCGAGATTTCCGCGGAAAACTACCCCTTCTGCACCATAGACCCGAACGTCGGTGTCGTCGAGGTCCCGGACCCCCGCCTCGCGGTCCTGGCGGGTATCGCACAGCCCCAGAAAGTGATTCCGACCACCATGGAATTCGTGGACATTGCGGGTCTGGTCGAAGGCGCGTCAAAAGGCGAAGGCCTGGGCAACAAGTTCCTGGCGCACATCCGTGAAACGGATGCAATCGCCCACGTTGTGCGCTGCTTCGAAAATGAGGACATCGTGCACGTTGCCGGTCATCTCGACCCTCTGTCCGATATTGAGATCATCAACACTGAACTTTCGCTGGCAGACCTGGAGTCTGTTGAGCGCGCCATCGAACGCACGGAAAAGCGTCTCAAAGCCAATGAGAAAGAGGCCAGGGTCAGGATGGTGGTGCTCGAGAAACTGAGAGCCTGCCTGGACGAGGGTCATCGTGCCCGCAACGTGGAATTGACGCCCGAAGAGAAAACGCTCATCACGGATTTACACCTGATCACGACCAAGCCCGTGATGTACATTGCCAATGTATCCGAGGAGGGTTTTGAGAATAATCCTCACCTGGACGTGGTCCGCCAAAAAGCGGAGTCGGAGAAGGCCGAAGTGGTTGCCGTGTGTGCCGGGATCGAAGCCGAGATTGCGCAGTTGGAAGAATCGGACCGACAGGAATTCCTGGAAGAACTGGGCCTTGAGGAATCCGGTCTCGACCAGGTGATCCGCGCAGGCTATGCCTTGCTGGAATTGCTGACATTTTTTACTGTGGGTAAAAAAGAGGTCCGTGCCTGGACGGTCAGGTCCGGATCAACGGCTCCGCAAGCCGCAGGTCGGATCCACACCGATTTCGAACGGGGATTCATCCGCGCAGAAGTCACGTCTTATGATGATTTCGTGTCTCTTGGAGGCGAGCATGCGGCCAGGGAAGCCGGGAAACTCCGTCTGGAAGGCAAGGCTTACATTGTCAGCGAAGGCGACATCATGCATTTTCGTTTTAATGTCTGAATGTAAAAAGTTCTTTGAAAAACTTTAATTTTGATATATAAGGATTCGTAAAGTATTTGTGGTTGGAGCCCAGAGGTTTCAGCAGTGGACAGGAAGACACGCTCAGGCACTGAAAAGGAATTGTCTGCCGCCTCGTCAAGCGATAAAGAACCGCGCAAGGGTGGCTGGCAGGAAATCGAGGCACGTCGTGAAAAAGCGGCGCTCAAGGCTTCGTTGGCCGATGTCTGGGATGAAGACTTCGACCTGGACGATGAAGTCCTCGCAGAACTCGACCACAAAGCCGAATTTTTCACCCCCCAGCAAGACGAAGAGGAAGATTTCGACGAGGACGTTGAAGGGGACGAATTCTTCGAAGACGCTCCGATCTGAACCATGCGGCGCATTATTCAAATCCAATCACGGTTTCCTATTGCCCCTCTGATCGCAAGCATGTAAAATCTCGCGCCGATTCGCTGCTTGTTTGTTGACAGGCGCGGGTAGGTGGGTGAGAATAAGCGGCTTGCCTGCGCAAAGTCTTTAAAAGGACTTATTTGCAGGCATATTTGCCCTTGGCGGCACACAATTTTCAGCCCACAGGATGTGGACGATGTACCGGAGGGGTACTCAAGCGGTCAACGAGGGCAGACTGTAAATCTGCTGGCTATGCCTTCGGAGGTTCGAATCCTCCCCCCTCCACCACTTTGTCTGAATGGGTGGGCCAGGAATAAAGGTTATTAGTGTTCGTGAGTCACTTAGCCATCCAGGGCGGGTGTAGTTCAACGGTAGAACCTCAGCCTTCCAAGCTGATGATGTGGGTTCGATTCCCATCACCCGCTCCATA
>JARFQZ010000202.1 GCA_029287515.1 Lysobacterales bacterium | reverse complement strand
CCCGACGCCATCTGGTTCGACGATTACGAGGACCGTGTCATTTATGACGAGGCGGGCCTCTTCGAGTACGCCCGGGTGGACAAGGAAGCGGTGATCGTCAACCAGACCGCCGCCTGATCCGGGAGACTCCGTTCCTTCATCATCTCCCGCCCTGCGGCGGGAGATGATTGGTGCTCGCCCGTTTTTTTCTATACTGTTGCTGCATTCAAGGCCATAACAAAGCCACAGCATGGATATTTATTCAGGCGCGATCCTGGTCAGTCTCATCGTATATATTGCGGTTGGCAACTATGCCGGACGCCGGGTAAAAAAACTCGATGATTACTTCGTCGCCGGCCGTCGCGCCCCTACCCTGCTGATCGTCGGAACGCTGGTAGCCAGCGTGCTCAGCACCAACATATTCCTTGGCGAAACAGGGTTTGTGTACGAAGGACAGGCCGGACCCTACCTGCTGTGGCCCCCGATTGGGGCGATGGGCTATATCTTCGGCGCCCTGCTGTTTGGAAGATACTTAAGACGCAGCCGCGCACTCACGGTGGCAGATTATTTCGGCAAGCGGTTCAATTCGCAGCGGGTGCAGACCGCGGCCGGGCTCACCATTATTTTCGGGTTGGGCGGGTACCTGCTGGCGGTCACCCAGGGCGCGGCCATCCTGCTGACCCAGATCACCGATTTCACCTTTACCCAGGGTCTGATCATCAGCTGGGTCAGCTATACCGCGTTTACCATGTACTCGGGAAGCAGGGGCGTCATCCTGACCGATACACTGATGTTTTTGCTGTTCACATCCGTGGCCATGCTGGCGCTGATTTTCCTGGTGCAGGATGCGGGGGGCTGGTCGGAATCTGTGCGCCAACTCACTCAGGTCCCGGAGAAACCCGACCTGATGGCCTGGCATGGAATCGTCGGCGGCGACACGCCGTTCAGTTCGGTACTGCACTTTGCGCTGTGGAACATCACCCTGGCGGTGGCCTGGGGCCTGGTCTACGCAGTCAGCCCCTGGCAGTCCAGCCGCTACCTGATTGCCCGGGACGAGCACGTGGTGATGCGCGCGGCCTGCATCGCCGCTATTTTCCTGATCCTGATGGAGCTGACGCTTTACGCGGCCGGCGCCGTGATCAACCTGAGCGATGCCGGAATCGAGCCATCGGAATTGGCGATAATACATGCTGCCATGAACCTCCTGCCGGAAACGCTCGGCGCCCTGTTGCTGGCTGGGATCATGGCGGCTGGATTGTCTTCGGCTTCAACCTTCCTGTCCCTGGTGGGGTTCAGCGTCAGCAATGACCTTTTCAGCCACAAGGCGGTTGATGAAAAGAAAATGCTCAGGCTGAGCCGCCTGATCATGCTGGTGGTGGGCGTGGTCGCGCTGGCGGTCGCCTTTATCTCCCCGGTCGATATTTTCTGGCTGACCTATTTCGTCGGAACGCTGTTCGCCTCATCGTGGGGTGCGGTGGCGCTCATGAGCGTGTGGAGCAAGCGAATCACCGCGAACGCGGCTTTCTGGGGAATCATCAGCGGATTCTTGTTCAATGCCGTGCCCAAGGCGCTGGAATATCTCGAGTGGGTGGAATTGCCCTTCTGGCTGGACCCTATTCTGCTCGGCGGATTTGTCAGCCTGGCCGTGGTGCTGGTGGTCTCCCGCTATGGGACGGTCAGCCGCGAGGAGCATGTCTACCGAATGCAGATGCACCGGACCCCGGAACAGGAAGTCAATCCGGCGAAAATGCGATTGACCCGCTATGCGCCGCTGGTGCTCGGCGTTTACAGCGTCACCATGTGCATCATCCTGATCAATATTTACATCAAGCCTTTCCAGGAAGCGACCGGAACACTGGCCGGCGGCGGCGGGATCGACTGGTTGAGTGGTGAGTCGCTGCTGGTGCTTGCTCACCCGGTGGTGGTGCTGCCCACTGCCTGGATCGCCTGGCGCATGATCCGTAAATCTTATGGATAATCGTCAGGCTGCCTGTGCCTGGCTCAGGAAATCAAGGCCCGCCTCGTAATCCACCAGGCGGTTGACCACGTAGAAGGCGAACAGGGTTGAAAGCCAGTCAGAAAACGCCTGCTTCGAATGCAGGTGTTTGCGCATATTGATCATCACCCAGGAGAAATGCTCCCAGGTATCGAAGCAGGAACCGCAATCGCGTTCCTTTCCCGTGCAACACCGGCGGGTTGACTGAAAGTCAGCGTTGATCGCCCGGAAGTGCCGGTTATAGGGGTTGCCGTTGCGAATTCGCTCGGCATTGACCGGGTGGTCGGCCGTCAGGTTGGTGCAGACGTCGTAGCCCCAGGTCTGGCCGTTAAGCCGACCCGTCGTGACCACCTCGTTCAGGTAGCGCGTGGTAAACAGCATGTCCGGGTAACGGCTGACCATCCTATCAACTTCCCCGCGCACCAGGTTGAATCCCCGGCGGTAGTCCAACTCGCCGCCCAGCCCGGAAACATCGCTGTAGTAATTAAAAAGCACCCGGTTGCCGTTGTTGACGCATTCTTCGACCACCGGCTCAATCTCGTGGGCATGCCCGGGCGCCACGGTGTAATAGAAAAATGCCCGTGGATCGTCCCTGTAGTTATCGAGCGCAATCCTGAACAGATCACCCTGTCCCCTGTTTCGCAGTTGGGCGTCGGTTTCATGGTTTCCCCAAACGGCAATACCCAACGGCATGTCTTCCAGACCCTCCTTTGGAATCGGGATAACTCCGTTGGTGGCCACGTTCATCTTAAAATGCCTGTAGATTTTTCGCAGACGGCCGGGAACCAGTGCCGGCTCACCGCCAACCACCGTGACGAAATTGGTGCCGCGCGCTTTTTCCTTTTCCAGCATCCGGTCAAAAGCCTCGTCATCCCTGTGTGCCGGGACCTTGTCCATACCTTCAGCGTAGTAATAGCAGCCCGCGCAACGGAGGTTGCATTTGCTGGTGATGTCCAGCGAAATGGGGCGAACGGGCCCGGTTTCCCGGACCAGGTCGTACATTCCCTTCAATAGCGGGTCAGACAGGTAGTTCGATAATCGCGACATGCTGCGATTCTAGTTTCACTCAG
>JARFQZ010000159.1 GCA_029287515.1 Lysobacterales bacterium | reverse complement strand
ACCAGATCGACCAGAGAATGACCAGCAGGATCACCAGCATCACCGTGAGCCTTCCCGTGTATTCCGAAGCCACTTCCAGCGACGCCCCGAACAACATGCCGGGCAGCAGGAAAGACGGTGCCCAGGTCACGCAGGCCGGGACGTCGACAGCGATAAATCGACCGGGCTTCATGCCCATCATGCCCGCCACTGCCGGAATGATGGGGCGCAGCGGGCCGATGAACCGACCGGCCACCACGCTCTTCGCCCCATGGGCATGGAAAAACCGGGTTCCGCGCTCCATCAGCGCCGGGTAACGTGAAAAAGGCCAGACGTCGAGTAAGTGTCCGCGGAAGCGGTGTCCGAGCAGATAACTCAGAAAATCCCCCAGAAATGCCCCGGATGTGGCCGCCAGCCAGATCGGGACCAATTCCATGATGCCCAGGCCAATAAGCGTGCCTACGCCAAACAGAATCACTATGCCTGGCAGTAGGATACCAACCAGGACCAGGGATTCGAGCAGGGCGACCAGGAACACGATCGTAAAGCCCCAGCCCGGGTGGGCATTGAGCCAAGCAAGCAATTCCTGTGTCCAGCCCGTATCCAATGCAGATTCCTATAGGTGACCAGCGGGGTCCAATCCGGACGCCGACAGGCCGTTATAATACGGGATTGATTGGAAAGGAGTTGTGACATGGGGTCAAGTCTGGCTGGAAAAACGATGCTCATCACGGGAGGATCCAGGGGGATCGGCAAAGCCATCGCATTGAGGGCCGCACGGGACGGCGCCAAAATTGCCGTTGCGGCGAAAACCGTCAAGAAACACCCCGTATTGCCAGGCACTATCCACACCACGGTCGAGGAGATCGAGGCGGCCGGTGGCAGCGGGCTGGCCATTCGCATGGATGTCAGGCAAGAGGACTCGGTGGAGCAGGCCGTGGAACAGACGGTTCAGCATTTTGGCGGGCTGGACATACTGGTCAACAACGCCAGCGCCATCATGTTGCTGGGTACGCTCGAACTGCCGATGAAACGCTATGACCTGATGTTCAACACCAACGTGCGTGGCACCTACCTGATGTCCCGGGCGTGCATTCCTCACCTGAAAAAGTCGGACAACCCGCATGTGTTGAACCTGTCGCCACCGCTGAACCTGAACCCGGAGTGGTTCAAGGACCACGTGGCCTACACCATGGCCAAGTACGGCATGAGCATGTGCGTGCTGGGCATGGCCGAGGAATTTCGGGCCGACGGCATCGCGTTCAATGCCCTGTGGCCACGCACCGTCATCGCCACAGCCGCGCTGAACATGCTGGATGGAATGATCAATCCCGATAACTGCCGGACAGAAGACATCATGGCGGATGCCGCCCATGCCATTCTGCGCCAGGACTCCCGGAGCTGTACCGGCAACTTCTATATCGATGAAGACGTTCTGCGTGCAACCGGCGTCAAGGATTTTTCCAACTACTCGGTCAAACCGGGTAAAGCACTGATGAAAGACCTGTTTCTCGATGGCTGACATCGCATCCGCATGGTAAATCCTCCGGGGGAACGGCAATACATTGCGTCCCTGACCGGGTTGCGGGGGATCGCCGCGGTGTTGGTGTTCCTTTATCACTACGAAGTGCTGCACCCGGGAATACGCCTGGACCTTGCGGTTCCGTGGATCGGGAAGATCCTGCAGTTTCCGCTGGGTTTTGGTTTTGCGGGCGTGGATATCTTTTTTGTCCTGAGCGGATTTCTCCTCAGCCTTCCATTCGCCCGGGCCGCCACCGGCAAACAGCCATTACCTCCCTTCGGACCCTATTTCAGGCGGCGCCTGCTGCGGGTGTTCCCGGCCTACTATGCGCAACTGTTCATCATACTTGCCGTCGGCGGCTGGTTCGTCACCTGGCAGCCGCTGGGTGTTCAGACTTTCCTCGCCCACCTGGTGATGCTTTTCAACATCGGCTGGGATCCGGTCAGACCGCTGGTCGGCCTATGGTGGACACTACCGGTGGAAATGGGGTTCTACCTGATCCTGCCGTTCCTGGGGCCTTTTCTGAGCCCCTCCCGATGGCTGCCAGTGTTGCTGACAGGTATCGCCATCAGCCTGGCTTACCGGGCCTGGGCTGGTGCTCACTTCGGGCCCCTGGGAAGTGGTGCCGCATTTCTGGCTGCGTCCCAGCTACCCGGTAACCTCGCCGAATTCATGCTCGGCGCCAGCGCCGCCCTGCTGGTGCAGTGGACATCGCTTAAAGAGCGTCACCGGCCCGCTGGCTGGGTGCTGAACCTGATGTTTGCACTGGGTTTGATTCTTCCGGCGCTATGGCTCTGGAACGTGGTGCTGCCGGTCAGCGCCGACTACTGGTTGGGGCACTGGAGCATGATCGTGGGGCCGCTGGTGATTGGCCTGCCGCTTTCCGTGTCCGTGCTGGGGCTCTACTGGGGCTCGCGAATCGGCGCTGCGTTACTGGCCAATCGCGTCGTTTATTTCCTGGGATTGATTTCGTACAGCCTTTACCTGTGGCATTTTGTCGTCATGCAGCAGCTTCCTTTGCTGGTGGGTGATAAATACGCCGGGTTGCCTCATTGGGTGACGTTTCCGATGGTCACGGTGACCGTGGTCATCGTAGCCAGCCTGAGTTACTACCTGGTGGAGCGGCCTTTCTA
>JARFQZ010000111.1 GCA_029287515.1 Lysobacterales bacterium | reverse complement strand
TCGGCGGAACTGATAACGGCAATCGCAAATGCCCCACGTATCCGGCTAACCATTTTCCGGACTGCTGAAAAAAGATCTTCACCGTCGCTCATCAGGTGATGGACCAGATGCACCATCACCTCGGTATCGGTCTCTGAGTAGAATTCGTAACCGCCCGCTTTCAATTCATCGCGCAGTTCATCATGGTTTTCGATAATGCCGTTGTGTACCAGGGCAACCGAGTCCCCGGACACGTGGGGGTGCGCATTTACGGTGTTCGGAACACCGTGTGTTGCCCACCGGGTGTGGGCGATGCCGCAGACACCATTCAGCGGCGTTTCGTCCAGCAACGCCTGCAGGTCATTGACCTTGCCCTGGGTTCTCAGCCGCTTGAGCCCACCGCCCTGCTGCACAGCGATACCCGCCGAATCATAGCCCCGGTACTCGAGCGCCCGCAGGCCGGAAATCAGAATCTCGCTGACATTGCGGTGAGTGGAGGCCCCTACGATGCCGCACATGACCTATTGACCCTCGCCCTTTTTGGGCCTTTTCCAGCCCTCGATACTGGTTTGCCGGGACCGGCTGACGGTCAATGCGCCTGCCGGTGCATTTTTCGTGACGGTTGAACCGGCGCCAATCGTGGCGCCGCGGCCAACCGTGACCGGTGCAACCAGTTGTGTATCGGATCCGATAAACACGTCATCTTCAATCACCGTTTGGTGCTTGTATGCGCCATCGTAGTTACAGGTGATGGTACCGGCTCCGATATTGACGCTCTTACCCACGACTGAATCTCCAAGATACGTGAGGTGACTGGCCTTGCTGCCTTCGCCCAGCCGGGCATTCTTGGTTTCGACGAAATTGCCTACCCGGCACCCTGCCGCCAACACGGTTCCGGGCCGCAACCGTGCGAAGGGCCCGATGTCACAGGCGCCGGTCGTGACCACCCCTTCGAGCACGCTGTGGGGATGAACCACCGTACCGGCGGCCAGATCGCAATCCGTCAAAACTGATCCGGCGCCCACGGTCACGCCGTCACCCAGGCGATTTTCACCCTGAAGAATAACATTGATATCGATATGGACGTCCGAGCCTGCTGACACTGCGCCCCTGACATCGAGGCGGTCAGGATCGACGAGCTGAACCCCGGATTCCATCAGCTGGCGAGCCATGCGTTGTTGGTATCGCTTCTCCAGCGCAGCCAACTGGACCCGGTCGTTGGCGCCCTGCAGGTCATGATAGTCCGGCGCCATCACGGCCTGGACTTCCCCGCTTTCCGCCCGGGCCATGGAAAAAATATCCGGCAGATAATATTCCTGTTTTGCATTGTCGCAATCCAGCTTGTCCAGCCAGGCGCGCAACCTGGCCGCATCGGCCATGATGATTCCCGTATTCACCTCCCGGATCTCGTGCTGTTCGGGCGCAGCGTCCTGATGCTCGATAACACCGATGATGTTGCCGCCAGGATCCCTGAGAATCCGGCCGTAACCGGTAGGATCGTCCAGTTCCATGGTCAGCATGGCCAGCGGCGGCTCCGTCTCCGCAATCATTTTTTCAAGCAAAGCAGCGGGAATCAGCGGATGATCACCCAGAAGAACCAGCACGGCTGACCCGTCGGGAACGCCCGGCATGGCCTGCATCACCGCGTGCCCGGTACCTCTTCTCTCATCCTGGTTAACCCATGTAACGGCGTAATCTGCACAGGCTTCTTTGACCTGTTCCGCTCCACTGCCGACGACCACGTGGACTTGCTCAGGCTCCAGCGAAGTGGCCGTGTCGAGCAGGTGTGCGAGCATGGGCCTGCCGCCGACGGTCTGCAGCATTTTCGGCCTGGCGGATTTCATCCGCGTTCCCTCGCCGGCGGCGAGAATGACAATGTGGAGGGGTTTGATCATCGGATCTATCTGTGTTGTTGGGTTTCAGCGAGACAGTATAGCCCTATAGACCTGCCTGCTCTATTTATGGTTGCAGTCCGGTTACACTATGGCGACGATGGATAAGCGAATAAAGTCTGATGTGGCGGAGCTGATCCGGGAAATTTTTACCCGGGAACCGGAGTGCGCCGGAGACATGAGCCTGTACCTCGAGTTACGGGATTCAGTTACCGGAGACCTGCTGGCCAAGGCACTGGATTTCCAATTTGACCGCAGTAATATTACTCCCTTCATGATGGACCGGACCCGCAATGCCAATGCCGCGAACCGTATTCTGAACAATTGGGCGCAAGTGCTGGTCAAAGGTCTCCAGGAAACCGGGGTAAAATCCACCAGTCAACAATGAATCTGAAAAGCCTGCTTTTTCTTGCCCTCGCACCTTTCTGCGCAACGGCATCTGAAATACCCGAATGGACGGCCAATGACGGGCAACTGATACTGGAGGGCGTCCCGGATATCCCACAGGGACTGGTCACTCGCCTGAACCAGTACCAGAACGTCCGCTCGGCAACCGTTCTGGACTGGACCCGCAACGGCAAGGGAATGTATATCCGGACCCGCTTTGGAGACATCAGCCAGATTCACAAGGTGCACGCCGCGGGTGGCACCCGGCTGCAGTTGACCTGGTTCCGGGAACCGGTTGGAGAAGTGTCACGGCGCGAAAAAAGCGAGGAACTCGCTATCACAATGGACACGGGCGGGGCCGAACAGGACCAGATTTTCCTGTTTGACCCGGACACTGCAAGCACTCGCATGGTGACGGACGGAAAATCCCGCAACCGCCGGGTCAGCTGGAGCAGAAACGGGAAAAACATGGCGTTCCAGTCGACTCGCCGCAACGGACGCAGCAATGACCTTTGGATCATGAACCCCGACCAGGCGGACAGCAGCCGGATGTTGCTGGAAGCACCCGGTGGCACATGGTATGGACCCGTCGATTTCAGTAATGACGGCAAGTATCTGCTGGTTCAGCAATTCATCAACGTCGACGACTCGCGAATCTACGTTCTGAGGCTGAAAGACCTGGACCTGCAGTTTCTTGCCGGAAACGAGGAAACCCCCTCCGCCAACCGCGCCATTTCGTTCGACCGCCGGGGGGACGGATTTTACTTCATCACGAATGAACGGGGCCAGGCCGCGGAACTGGCCTGGCAGCCCCTTTCCCCGGAGCGGGAACGGATATACATAACGGCCAGGATACCGTGGGATGTCACGGAATTTGCGCTGAGTGAAGACGGTAAGCGCGGGGCATTTGTGACCAATGAGGAAGGCGTAAGCCGGCTCTACCTGCTGAATACCCGAACGGGTAGTTTCGCGCTGGTCAACAACATCCCGCTCGGGATCATCTCGGGATTGAAGTTCAACCCTGACAACCGCCGCATCGCGATGAGCGTAAGCACCGCTCAATCACCCAGCGATGTTTACGTGCTGAACCTGGGCCGCAATCCCCGGAGCGCAAAAACCCTCGTGCGCTGGACGTATAGCGAAGTCGGCGGCCTCGACACGCGGTCATTCATACAACCAGAATTGTTTCACTATCCGACCTTCGACAGGGTAGGAGACAAGCAACGTGAAGTACCCGCTTTTATTTACCGACCGGATTCCAAAGAGCCGGCGCCGGTCATTATCTACGTGCACGGCGGGCCCGAAAGCCAGTACCGCCCGGCGTTCAGCAGCATGTTCCAGATGTGGGGCGCTGAGCTGGGTGCAGCAGTCATTGCTCCCAATATTCGGGGATCGGCCGGCTATGACAGCGAGTACCTGGCCCTGGACAATGTTGACAGGCGCGAAGATGCGGTAAAAGACATCGGCGCGTTGCTGGACTGGATCGCCACCCAGCCCGGGTTGGATGAAAACCGCGTCGCCATTTACGGCGCCAGTTACGGCGGCTACGTGGTGCTCGCTTCGGCCGTAATGTACAGCGACCGTCTCAGGGCCGGCGTCGACGTCGTGGGCATCAGCAACTTCGTTACGTTCCTGGAAAACACCGAAGAGTACCGGCGTGAACTGCGGCGCCACGAATATGGCGACGAAAGGGATCCGGAAATCCGGGCCATGCTTCAGCGGATCAGTCCGATCAATAACGTCGACCTGATCGATATTCCGCTGCTGGTGGTTCAGGGCCGAAACGACCCGCGGGTGCCGGCCAGTCAGTCAGAGCAGATCGTCCAGGCCTTGCGTAACCGGGGACGCCCGGTCTGGTACATAGAGGCCCTCAATGAAGGCCACGGCTATAACCGGAAGGAAAACCGGAACCTGTACGAGCAGGCGGCGATCCTGTTTTTACAGAAATACCTGGTCGAATAGTTCTG
>JARFQZ010000024.1 GCA_029287515.1 Lysobacterales bacterium | reverse complement strand
GTCATTGTCTCGTGGGCTCGGAGATGTGTATAAGAGACAGTCTTCCGCCTGGATGATGCAGTAGTTCTTGTCACCTGTTTCCGGGTCCGTGCGGAACTTCCGGCAGTAGTCGGTGAAACTGTCCATGACGCCGGTGGAAGGGGTGATCGGATACCAGGCGCCCACCGTGGCGCCGGCGTAGAGGCAACCCAACCCGGTCGCTTCATTTCCCGTGATAATGATTTTTCCGCTGTTATAGCCCATGGTTTCGGCGCGTGCAGGCAGGGGACAGGTAAAATGCTCACTGGCGTAATCGTAGCCCAGCATGATCGCCTTCAGGTTGCTTTCGACCAGCTTGGGCTTGCTGGCAAAGGTTTCTTCCAGCAGCGTCTTGATGACATCAAGATCAATATCCATCAGCGCCGCCAGCGCACCCACGTAGGCGACGTTTTTCATCAGGATCCTGATCCGTGCAACACTGAATGCCTCGTTACACAGTTTCGCCAGGGGCACACCCAGCACGGTGATGTCTTCGCGATAAAGTTGCCGGTCCCGGGGCCAGGTGGAGTCGTAAACAAGGAAGCCACCGGGGCTGACCTCGTCCAGGTCTTTCTGATAGGTCTGCACATTCATCGCGACCATGACGTCGACCCGCCCGGACGCTGACATGTAGCCGGCGTGGTTGGCCCGGATTTCGTACCAGGTCGGCAGGCCCTGGATGTTGGAAGGGAACAGATTTTTGCCGGTGACCGGAACCCCCATGCGAAACAGGGCTTTCATCAACAGTCCGTTGGCACTGGCAGAACCGGTGCCGTTAACCGTCGCTATTTTCAGGACAAAGTCGTTTATCCGGCTTTGCGTTGCTGGCATGGGCGTTCACCACTTTCGGGGCCGTCAATGTAATCAGCGGCTTTGGGGAATCTCAACAGCGACTTCTGCATATCCCAGGCAGCGGTCGGGCAGCGCTCTGCGCACAGTCCGCAATGGACGCAGAAATTCTCGTCTTTCACCATGACGCGGGAGGTCTGCTTCAGCTCACCGGACACGAACAGCGGCTGATCATGTTCCAACACGGGCGCCTTCAGGCGATTGACCAGATCTTCCCGGTCACCATTGGAAGTGATGGTCAGGCATTGTGTCGGGCAGATATCCAGGCAGGCATCGCACTCAATGCACAAAGCATCGGCGAACACGGTCTGGATGTCGCAATTGAGGCACCGCTCGACTTCCTGAGCTGTCTGCTCGGCATCGAAACCCAGTTCCACTTCCTTGCCCAGTGCTTCAAAACGCTGTTCCAGCGGCACATGCATCATTTTGCGGCGCGCGGCCGGGTCGAAGGTGCTGGAGTAGCTCCATTCGTGCATGCCCATTTTGCGACTTTGCAGGTTCAACAGGTCGGGCAGGCGATCGTGCAGCGATTCGCCCTGGCAATGGCGGTGTATTGAAATGGCCGCCTGGTGGGCGTGCTCCACCGCCCAGATGATGTTCTTTGGACCGAATGCGGAATCCCCACCGAAAAACACACCGCTGCGCGTGGACTCGTAAGTGGTTTCATCGACCATCGGTTCCTCCCATGGATTGAACTCGATACCGAGATCCCGCTCGATCCACGGGAAGGCGTTTTCCTGCCCGATGGCCAGCACGACGTCGTCACACGGTATGAAAACTTCACCGGTGACGTCCTGATCCTGGATTCGCCCGTTCTCGATGACGTATTCCATCAGCTCGAACTTCATCCCCTTGAGCTTGCCGTTCTCTACCACGAACTCCTTCGGTGAATGGTTGACGACGATTTCCACTTTTTCTTCTTCTGCGTCCTCCAGTTCCCAGTCCGACGCCTTGAAGAACTCCCGCGGTTTGCGCGCCATGACCTTGACGTCTTTGGCGCCCAGCCGCAGGGAGGTGCGGCAGCAATCCATGGCCGTGTTGCCCACACCGATGATCAGCACTTTCTTGCCGATGGAATCGATGTGGTCAAAAGCCACTGACTCGAGCCAGTCGATTCCGATATGAATATTTTCCGTGTCGTAGCGGCCCGGTAACCGAAGTTCTTTTCCGCGCGGGGCGCCACTGCCCACGAAAACGGCATCATAGCCCTCCTCCAGCAGCTCCTTCATGCTCTCGACGCGATGGTTGTAGTGAATCTCGGCGCCCATGTCGAGGATGTAGTCGATCTCCTCGTTCAGCACCTCGTGGGGCAATCTGAATGCCGGGATGTTGTAACGCATCAAGCCGCCGGCGACAGCCTGCGCCTCGAAAATGACACACTCATAACCCAGCGGAAGAAGATCGTTGGCCACAGCCAGTGATGCCGGGCCGGCGCCGACCAGCGCAACTTTTTTGCCGTTCTTTTCGGCGGGGGCTTTTGGCAAGCGGTCGGTGATGTCTCCACGGTGGTCCGCCGCCACGCGCTTCAGGCGGCAGATTGCAACGGGCTTTTCGTCCATTCGCCCCCGCCGGCAGGCGGGTTCACATGGGCGGTCGCAAACCCTGCCCAGAATTCCCGGAAAAACATTGCTTTCCCGGTTGACCATGTAGGCGTCGTCAAACCGACCCTGGGCGATCAGCCGGATGTACTCCGGTACATCCGTATGCGCCGGACAACCCCACTGGCAGTCAACGACCTGGTGAAAGTAGTCCGGATTAGAGGTGTCTGTCCGTTTCATCGATGCGTTCTGTCAGATTTCGCGAAAGCATACCCCTTTTAATGACATTGCGCATCATGCTTTCGTCTGAAGTGATCGCCCGGACAGGGGGAATCACTGAATGAGATCATCCAGTGCCTGTATCAGCCGGGTCACTTCATCCTCCGTTGTATAGTGCACAAAGGAGGTGCGCAGCACGCCATCGTTCGTGTCAATGCCCAGCGCTTCGATCAACCGGTAGGCGTAAAAATGCCCTACTCCAACACCCAGTTTCCGGTCTGCCAGTTTTGCACCGAGCTCCGTCGAGCTTTGGCCCTGGACAGTGAATGCCGCGGTTGGCGCCCGGACAGCAGCCCGGTCCTTTCCGATCAACCCGATTTTCGGATGTGACACCAGGTAATCGAGCAGCGGTTGCAAAAGCTCGGACTCGTGGTCGCGAAACAGGCCCCTGAGCCTCTCTGCCTGCTGTTCCGGAGGTGCAGCTTCATCAAAGTGATGTGCGTGAACCGCTTCCATGTAGTCCACGACACCGTTGACCGTCGCGATCTGTGCATGGTCCGGACCGGCCGGTGTAAAGCGTGCCGACGGATTGCCGGCATTGAAAAAATGCCCCTGGTAGGGCAGCTCGGCATTGAGGTCGCCGCTCAGGTACATGACACCCAGGTGCGGGCCATAGACTTTGTAGAGGGAGAACATGTAGATGTCCGCTCCCAGCGACTGGATGTCCGGCATGCCGTGAGGGCAGAAAGAAACCCCATCGACAATGGCCCAGGCGCCGGCATCGTGTATCAGGTCGGTAATCTCGCGGACCGGGTTGATACTGCCCACGATGTTGGAGCAATGGGTAAACGCCACAGCCCGTGTTCTCGGACTCAGCAAGGCTTCCAGGTCCATCGGGTGAAGCTCGGCCGTTTCCGGGTCGACTCGCCACTCACGAACGACGATGCCTTCATCTTCCAGCCGGCTCCATACCCCGATGTTGGCCTCGTGGTCCTGGTTGGTGACGATGACTTCTTCCCCGGGCTTCAGCTCCTGCCGCAGAGCCTGGGCGATGACGTAGGTATTCAGGGAGGTGGAGGGACCGAAGTGCAGCTCGCCCGGGCCGATGTTCAGCCAGCCGGCCAGGCGATGCCTGGCGGCATCCATTTGCTCGCCGCCAAGGCGCGATGGCTCAAAAGCGTAATAGGGCTGTACCTTGGTTTCGCGGTAAAAACGGTCGAGCCAGTCGATGGATTGCCGGCAGGCATAGGAACCGCCGGCATTCTCGAAGTGAGCAAATCCCTGCAGTGAGGGTTCACTGAATGCCGGAAACTGTTCGCGTACGAAATTGAGGTCGATTGTGGTCATGTTGCTCATCCCTGTTATGAAATACCCGGTCAGCTGTTGATACCCGCAAGGGTGATGTACTTGATCTCGATGTATTCGTCCATTCCGTACCTGGAGCCTTCACGCCCCGTTCCGGACTCCTTGACACCGCCAAAGGGCGCAATTTCCGTGGAAAGGATGCCATCGTTGATGCAGACCATTCCGTATTCGAGGCCCTCGGCCACCCGGAACACCCGTCCGAGGTCCCGCGCATAAAAATAGGCGGCCAGGCCAAACTCGGTCGCATTGGCCAGCTCAATCACTTCTTCTTCGGTATTGAATTTGAAAACCGGGGCAACCGGGCCGAAGATTTCCTCGGTAGCAAACGCCATGTCCGCGGTCACTTCACTGACCACGGTCGGGCGATACAACAGGCCTCCGAGCTCATGACGGTCCCCGCCCTCGATAACATTCGCGCCCTTGTCGGTGGCGTCTTTCAGCAATTCTTCGACTTTTTCTATCGCATCAGCCGAAATCATCGGGCCGATATTGACCCCGGATTCTTCGCCCCGGCCAACCTTCAGTTGTTGCACGGCCCCGGTGAATTTTTTGACGAATTCATCATATACGCCAGCCTGCACGTAGACCCGGTTGGCGCAGACGCAGGTCTGCCCGGCATTGCGGTACTTGGAAATAATGGCGCCCTGCACTGCCGCGTCCACATCCGCGTCATCGAAGACAATGAAGGGAGCGTTTCCACCCAGTTCCATCGACACTTTCTTGACCGTTGAAGCACATTGCCTGATCAGGATCTTGCCCACCTCGGTCGAACCGGTGAAAGAGAACTTGCGGACCAGCGGACTCTCGGTCAGCTCTTTGCCGACGCCGCGCGAATCCCTGGTGGTGATGATATTGAACACACCCGCCGGCACGCCCGCCTGTTCGGCCAGCACGGCCAGTGCCAGGGCAGACAACGGTGTCTCGGAAGCCGGCTTGATGACAATCGGGCAGCCGGCCGCCATCGCGGGACCGGCTTTGCGGGTGATCATTGCGTTCGGGAAGTTCCAGGGGGTGACCGCAGCGACCACGCCGATGCCTTGCTTGATCGTCAGGATACGACGGTCGGGCAGGTGCGTGGGAATCACATCACCGTAAACCCGCTTTCCTTCTTCTGCGAACCATTCGATGAAAGATGCACCGTAAAGCACTTCTCCCGCCGCTTCGGCCAGCGGCTTACCCTGCTCCGCGGTCATGATGGCCGCCAGGTCATCCTTGTTCTCAACCATCAGGTCGAACCAGCGGCGCAGGATCAACGCCCGTTCTTTTGCCGTTTTGGCCCGCCATTGGGGCCAGGCGGCATTGGCCGCTTCCAGTGCTTTGCGCGTTGCGGCGACATCCAATTGGGGAACCGTGGCGACCAGTGAACCGTCCGCGGGATTGGTCACATCGAAGGTCATGCCATCGGGGGCTGAAATCCATTCGCCGTTGATGTAGGCCTGCTCGCGCAAGAGCGCGGGGTTTTTTAATTCCAACGTTGTTTTGAGGGTGTCCAGCATGATTTGTTTCCTGTCGCCAGCGCGACTCGTTAATGGAGAACGTATCCCGCTAGATTGGCTGTTTTGACCCGAAGATTCAATCCTTTTTGCATGGCTGAAAAGGGTGAAGGCGAGTAATATGACGCCATGGATACCCAATGCAAACTCGATTTCGATTTTCTCAGGAGCCAGGTCATTGGCGCCGATGCACCGGTCAACACCCCATTTGGCGAACGACTGATGGTTTACGCCGATTACACCGCCTCCGGCCGCTGCCTGGACCTGGTCGAAAAATACCTTCAGAACCTGCAGCGAAATTACGCCAACACCCACACCGAAGACGACATCAGCGGCCGGTCCATGACCCACCTGCTGGAACAGGCGGAGCAGGCCATCAAGCAGTCCGTCAACGCCGGGCCGGACGGGCGCATCATTTGCGTGGGCACCGGCGCCACCGGCGCCATCGACAAACTCCAGCAGATTATCGGCGTGGCGCTGCCGCCTGCGACGCGCAGGAACCTGACGGCGATGCTTAAAGACCTGCTGGGCGAAGCAGCGGATACCCGGTTTGCCGAGTACCTCAAACAGCGACAGCCTGTCGTGTTCGTCGGTCCGTACGAGCACCACTCGAATGAAATTTCCTGGCGGGAAAACCTGGCCACCGTGGTCGAGGTCAACCTGGACGATGAAGGAGGGATTGACCTGGGGCACCTGGAGCAATTGCTGCAGGACCCCGCTTACCAGGGACGCAAGCGCATCGGTTCGTTTTCCGCTGCCTCTAACGTTACGGGCATGCTCACGCCGGTCCACGAGATTGCCGCCCTGCTGCACCGCTACGACGCAATCGCCTGCTTCGATTATGCCGCCAGCGCGCCCTATGTAGAAATCGACATGTGTCCCGAACCCGGCAAATACGGAGGTGATGCGTCGCTGGATGCGGTATTCATCTCACCGCACAAATTCCTGGGCGGTCCGGGTGCCAGCGGTGTGCTGGTGTTCAACCGGCGTATCTACCAGAAGGACCTGCCACCGAGCGTCAGCGCCGGCGGGACGGTAGACTACGTGGGACCGACCAGCCAGGATTTCATCGAGGATATCGAGGAACGTGAAAAAGCCGGGACTCCGGGCGTACTGCAGATTCTGAAAGCGGGCCTGGCTTTCCAGATCAAGGACCACATCGGCGTACCGGTCATCGAGGCGCGCGAGCACGAATTGCTAATGACCACGTTCGACCGCTGGAAAGACAATCCCGCCATTGAAATCATGGGCAACCCGGATCCGGAGCGCCGCATCAGCATCGTGTCGTTCAACCTCAGGGATCACCGGGGCAAGTACCTGCATCCAAAGTTCGTAACAACCCTGCTCAACGATCTGTTCGGCGTGCAGTCCAGGGCCGGTTGCTCCTGTGCAGGCCCCTACGGCCACCGCCTGCTGGATATCGGTTATGAAAAGTCCGAGCAGTACCGTAAATGGATCATGAAGGGATTTTCAGGCATCAAGCCGGGCTGGTGCCGGATCAGCCTGCACTACGCGATGGATGACATCGAGGTTAATTACATACTCGATGCCATCGAGTTCGTCGCCAGGGATGGTTACCGCTTCATGCCGCTGTATGACTTCGACATGCACACGGGCGCCTGGCTGCACAAGGCGGACTGCGTCAGCCTTGAAGGTTTTTCGCTGGATGCTGCACTTGAATGCCGTGGCTACCAGTCGCGGGCGCTGAGCGAAGGCGAGCGAAAAACGCTTTACGGGGCTTTCCTCGGTGAAGCACAACGGTTGGCCGACCATCTGGCTGCCGAACAGGCGCCTGAAGAGCACCGACTGGACGAGGAACTGGAAGAACTGAAGTTCTTTTCGGTGCCGGAAGTCAGCGTTTGCGCTTAATCACGGTTCGCCGTGCCTGTATTGACCCGGTTCATGTCGCCGTCGACCAGCTCCAGGACTTTCGGGTCCATCACCTTGCGCCACAGAAACGGCACATACGCCAGCAGAAACATGCCAAAGTAGCCGCTGGGGAGCTGGGGCACGTCGTCGAAATGCCGCAATGACTGGTATCGCCTGGCGGCAAAGGCGTGATGGTCAGAATGACGCTCAAGGTGAAACATCACCAGGTTGGAAGCCGTGTGGTTGGCGTTCCAGGAATGGTGGGGCTGGCAACGCTCGTATCGCCCGTCCGGGCGTTTCTCCCTTAACAGCCCGTAATGCTCGACGTAATTGGCGCTGGTCAGCTGCCACCAGGCATAAGCAACCTGGATAACCAGAAACGGCAGGATGATGCTTCCGAAAACATACAGCAACGCACCGTAAAGGACTGCGGAAAGCGCGTAAGACTGAAGAATCTCGTTATGCCGGCTCCATAATCTCAAACCCTTTCGCTGGAGCCGTTCGCCCTCCAGGCGCCATGCCCTGCGAACACCACCTGGTATTTCCCGCAACGCAAAGCGGTATATGCTTTCACCGAAGCGCGCACTGGCGCTGTCTTCCGGCGTGGCCACTTCGGCGTGGTGGCCGACATTATGCTCCATGGAAAAATGTCCATAACAGGGCACGGCCAGAACGATGCGCGCCGCGATCCTGTCCGCCGGTTCTTTTTTGTGCCCCAGTTCATGCCCGGTATTGATGCCGTACCCACTGATCGCCCCCACGGTCAGGCTGATCCCCAGCAAGCCGGACCAACCCAGTTCATGGCTGGCGACAAACCACGCGCCGGCAACCAGGATGATGAAATGCAACGGCACTGTCAGGTGGTTCAGAACGCGGTAATAAGGATCGGCTTCCAGTTGCGGGACCACCGGTTCCGGGGGATTGCTGCGGTCATTGGGAAACAGGTAATCGAGGAGGGGAATGCCGGTGTAAACGAAAATCAGCGGGACCCACAAGGTCCACTGCTGGCCGGTCCAGAACATCAGCCCGATGCCGATCAGCGGAATCAGCGGGAACAGAACCGATAGCAGCCAAAGGTGCCGTTTCTTGTCCACATAGCTGATTTCACCGAGTACCGGATCATCAGCGGTAAAGGTTTTCATGCCCCAATGATACACCGTGGGGCTTTGCCGGGCCTGAATGGCCCGGATGCCGTCAAAAAATCAGCCGCAGCCTTCGAAGCCTTCGGAATCCATTTTTGCTTCGTAAGGTCCCGCAACATCGCTGCCCGGGGTCAGTCCGGCTTTGACGCTGTCCCAGTCATCCGGCTGTATCTGGACCATCCAGGCGG
>JARFQZ010000359.1 GCA_029287515.1 Lysobacterales bacterium | reverse complement strand
GTACGCCCGTATCCCCTCGGATGATCTGCGCCAGAAAATGTTGTCTTCGCGGCCCGTGTAGATGCCTATATTCGCCCACATCAGGTGGTTGTGTGGCATCAGGTTCATCTGCGGCGTCCAGGTGGCACAAAAAATAGTCAGAGCTTCAGAACGCAACAGCACCCTGAGGCCGGCCCGATCGGGCTCGCCGATTGCAGCCAGTGCTTGCGAAGGCTTGTAAACAGCCCTGGCAAGCACTTCTTTCACAGCGGCCTGCGGGTCGGTGTCTTTGTTCGCATTGATGCAGTCTTCAACAAATCGGTCGATATCCATTTTCTGTCTCGTAATGGTGGGGCTGGATTTTCCACTCGCAGCCAGAGGCAAGGGCAATATGAATTGACTGGCGGCCAGCACAGCCGCAGTTAATGTCTTGCGTTTGGAAATATCCATGAAAGGCTTCACAAGTGATTCACTTAAGCTTAGACCAGATTTCCCGTTCCTGCTCAAGGAATCAGAGTTCATGATTGATTTTATCTAGAACAGAGTTTTAAACCCAAAAATCCGTTTCCAGGTCATGCGGGCTATCTTCGCGCTGATCACCAGCAAGCCCGCGACGCTGTTTACAGGTAACAGTATCCAGGCGAGCCAACCGTCACCGACATCGAACAGCGAAGTGGTTAGTGCTTCAGTGAGCAATTTTGTAAATTGCAAAACCGGTCCAGAGAATACCCAGGCCGTAAGCACCAGCAAAAGTGCAACCGTTGCCAGGCTGGCCAATAACCAGAACATCCGGCTGCGGGTTTGCGTCATCACTTCGTCCACAAAAGTGTCGTCAGCCGGTTCCATTAACGGTTCGGCGAACAGCTCCTTGAGGATCGGGTCATGATAATCAGCCATCATGGTTTCTCCGTGCTACCTGGTCTGCGTAGGCAGACAGTAGTTCCTGCAATCGTTGGGATCCTCGGCGTATGTGGGATTTAATCGTACCCAGCGGAAATCCGGTGATCCTTGCGATTTCCCCGTGACTCATTCCTTCCTGATAGGAAAGCACAACGCATAGCCTGACCGAAGGAGGTAGCGTGACCAGCGCGGCGTCCAGGTCCATGCCCAGGCTGGTTGACACGTGACTGACGGAATCAAACGCTTGCAACTCATCAGCTTTGCCCAGGGCATCGTTTTTGCGCAGGTAGTGCAGCCAGACGTTGACTGCCATGCGTTTCAACCAGGCGCCGAAGGCTTTGGGTTGTTTGAGCATCCGGATTTTCATCCAGGCCTTGAGGAATACCTGCTGGGCGAGATCGTCCGCCAGCGTGGCGTCGCTGCAGAGTCTCCGCATCAGGTTTCGCAGCCAGGCCTGCCGCCGCCGCACCAGGTCTTCAAAAGCCTTGCGGTCGCCGGTGCGCGCCAGGCCGACGATCAACTCCTCGGGGCAATCGGCATAATAGTTGTGTGCTTGTTGCACAACATTCAGCCCATTAACTGGTCGCGATCCGAATCGTCGTCTCCCGTGTTCCAGCGTTTCGCGATTGAAGAGGCCAGCAGAAATCCCAGTCCAAGGCATGCCAGCAATGCAGAGGCTCCGAGGATCGGCATTTTGGCGTCGGGTACGTGCATGCCCAGAACCAGCGCCATGACGGCCAGCCCGACCGCTACCGGCAAGATCCACAAGGCCGTGACCTTGAAGTCGACGTCGTAGCGCTTGTAGCGGCCGCTGTTCAGCATCAGCAGCTTGTCCATGACTTCCTTGTCAATGGGCTGGCCGCTTTCCGCCAGGCGCCTCAGCGTTTCGTGCTGCGCCTCGCGCTTGCGGACTCCGTCCCAGATCCCCGCTACTGAAACGGCTGCAACAAAACCCCAGAATGCAAGGGCTGCCAGTCCGGCGCCTAATCCAATGTGGTCCATCATTAACTCCCGTAAAGTAAGTGACTTATACCCTTGATGATCCTATTTTCCTCATATTGGATGCAGTGGCCATTAAAAAGGTCATCTTTATTGACCAAGAAACTCATGCACGGTTGTAGTTACCCGGTCACTTTCGCAACTGGAACCCAGGTGCCCGCAGTTGCTCTCCAGGGCAACGTGATCCTCGTTGAGTGACCGGCTCAGTTTCTTGCCTGGCGTTTGGTTAACCATGTGGTCGTCGGTGGTGCCGATCACCAGCAAGTCAGCCTGTACCCTTTCCAAATAGGACTTTTCATCATCGTAGTTGGCGGCGTAAACGTCGTGGCTGATCATCGCCCGGAGTTGCGCCAGGTAATCGTTCGCGTTTCCTTCCCCGGAATCCTGGGTGGAGTCGGCGATGAATTCCGGCAATGCATCCGGAGTGATTTTTTCGACAAAGTACCCGGGTGTCCACAAAGTCAGCAGGCTCAGTGTGGAGGTGAACTTCATGATGTCCGGGTTCCCGATGCCCGCTTCCTGCATCATCAGGATCGCTGTCTCGTGGGTCCGCCACTGCAGCAGGTCATAGGATGTGGGTGCGGGTGATCCGTCTATGGCGATCGCTTTATTCATGAAGCCGGGATATTGCCCCATCCATCGAAACGTCTGCATGCCACCCATCGATATGCCCATGACGGCATGTGCACGGCTGATCCCGAGGTGTTGGGTCAACAAAGCGTATTGTGAATTCACCATGTCCGCGATGGAAATGCTGGGGAACTGTTTTCCCGACTGCTGCGGGCTGTTGGAAGGTGACGAAGACACGCCGTTACCCAGGGCGTCGATGGCGATGACGTAAAATCGGTCGCTATCGGCCAGTTTGCCGGGGCCGATCTTCTCCCATTTGACCAGGCTGCCGGTGGTGCCCGTGAACCAGGTCAGGAAAACGATGACATTCGATTTGTCCGGGTTAAGGGTTCCGGCGGTACGAAAGCCCACCCGGGCGTCCAGCAAGGTATCGCCGGAGGAGAGTTTCAGGTCGCCGATGGATGCCAATTGCTGCGGTGAGTCCGCCACTGCGGGAGTGCAGGCCAGGGCCAGTACGAGAATCCAGGTAAGCAGGCGCAAAGGTCATTTCTCCCGTGGTTTGTTGAAAGCAATAACAGACTAGCACGCAGTCCATGTTTCCGCTTTTGCACAAAACCTTTGCACTGGTCGGCATCAGCCTTTTAAATATGCGGTCAAGGAATACGCCGATCTGCAAGACTAGCCAATACAACAGGGAAATACCAAAACCATGACAAACCGTCGTTCATTTATCAGGAATACTGCAGCGATGGCATCGCTGTTTACTCTTCCCGTTACGTGGTCTGCAGCTCTGCTGGCACAGCAAAAACTGCCTCGTCGGCCGATTCCCGGCACTGATGATTCACTGCCCGTTATCGGCCTGGGAAACTCCAATGCCTTTCGACAGGGTGATGTCCCGGGATCGACTGCGCTGATCAAGCTGTTTCATGAGCAGGGCGGAGCCTATGTTGATTGTTCGGGAGACAGCCGGTTTGTTGTCGCCAATGTGGCCGGGTCGCTGGGTATCGGCAATGACCTGTTCCTTGGAACTTACTTCACCGGTGATGACGAGTCGCAGATGACGGAAAACATTCAGCGCCTGCTCGAGGCGACGGGTAAAGACCAGCTTGACCTGGTGCACTCCTATCCCGAATTTGCCGAGCCGAACTGGGACATGTTCCGAAAATGGAGGGAAGAAGGGCTGACCAGGTACATCGGCGTGGCCAGGCACCATGAAAAATTCTATGGGACCATGATGGACATGATGGAGACCGGCACGGTTGATTTCCTCCAGGTCAATTATTCGCCGCTGGAAACCGCCGCAGATCAACAGGTGTTGCCAATGGCGCTGGACAAGGGTGTAGCGGTTACGATCAACCGGCCCTTCATCAACGGTGAATTTTTCAAGCGCGTGCGCGGACACGATTTGCCCGAATGGGCAGCGGAATTCGATTGTGAGAGCTGGGCGCAATTCTCACTCAAATTCATACTGTCGCACCCGGCGGTTACCTGTGTGCTCACCGAAACAGCAAACCCCAAACATGCCATCGACAATATCGGTGCGGGTTTTGGCAGATTGCCGGATGAGAAAACCCGGCAGCGTATCGTGCAATACCTGAACAACCTTTAAACATTAGCAGAAGAAATCTCTTGGACAGTTATCTCATTTCCGTTGCCGGTAATATCGCTGCCGGCAAATCCACTCTCACCAATGCGCTGGAAAAAAGAAGCAACGGCAAAATCGTTTCGTTCCTTGAACGGGTCGATTACGTCAAGAAGAACGGTTACCTGCAGAAATACTACGAAGCGGTCAGCGCCTATGACCGATTGAAGGGAAAGAAGCTCAGCGGCAAGGACCGCAGCGGTTTTCTGAAAATCAAGGAGGAGGCGGAGTACTGGGGTTACAAAATCCAGGAAACCTATTTCCTCTCGCGGTTACTGGACCTTGGGGTTCTGAGCGAATTGTTGCGCGAGGGCCAGTCCGTGGCGCAGGACCGCAGCATCTACGAAGACCAGATATTTACCAAGAACTCCAACAACAACGAATACATCACAGACGAGGATTACCGCAAGTACCTCGACCTGTTCAGGCTGGTGATGACCAACAAGCCCACGCCCGACCTGATCATCTACCTGGAAAGTGACGTTGACGCGTTGAAATCGAGAATCGTTGGCCGCAGCCGTGGCGAGGAGGCCGAGTTGGCCAGCCCGGGGAACAGCTATCTGTCCAATCTCAATGATCTGTACCGGCCGTGGATTATGAAATGCGGTTTCCCGTACCTCATCATCGACACCGAGGTGGTGGATTTCAGGACCGATGAAGGCCTGGAGCAAGTGGTTGCCGACATCGTCCGCACCGTGCCGGATACAGAAAAGCTGTTTATATGAAACAGAAGGTATTGCCCAGGTTGAATACCTGTTTCTGGCTTTCTTCCTGCACGTGAAAATAGTGCTTCAGTTCGGTGTCCTGGTGTTGATGGGTTTCGAGCCCCCGCTTGTAGGCCAGCATGGCGTCGCGGACCTGCTTGTCCCTTACCCGAAAGAGGTTGCCGCCGGAACTGAGTTGAGACATGGTCAGGTTCGAAAAGTCGACCCTGATATACCAATAGGTGTAAACCACTGAATGCAGGAACAGCTCCCGCCTGACTTGCGGGTCCCCTGTCACGTTATTGACTAAATTCAACAGCCGGTTAAGCGCATCCACGAGAATAATGTTCCCGTCGATGGCCTGGCTAATCTGTTCATTGTCGATGCGCACATCGTTGAGCATCGAGGCCACGATTTCACGTTCCCGCTGGCGGTCCAGGCGACTGAACATGACGCCTGAGGATC
>JARFQZ010000286.1 GCA_029287515.1 Lysobacterales bacterium | reverse complement strand
GTTTCCCAAGCGTGGTCAGGCTCAGTGTCTCCTGCGAGACGTCTGCATAAAAACCGGATGCATCAGGCTCCAGCATGGTCAGGCAGGCGCCCGAAACGGAAATACTGTCCCCGGGGCGGGCGGACGACAGGTCCAGGCCGGAACATTCAATACGCAGGCGATAGTCTCCGCCCATCTTCACTTTTTCCTGCAATGTGCCCTTGGTTTCAACAATTCCGGTAAACATGATCAAAGCCTGAATTCGGGTTCAAGGCGGATTCTGGTGTCCCCGCCAATTTGAATGGTCTCCAGCACCTTTAAATGCGTTCTCTGGGCCATGGATTCAAGCGGCCCGAACGCAAAAGGCCCGGGACCTCCGCTACCCAGCAGAACCGGCGCCTGGTAAACCAGGATTTCGTCGACCAGCCGGGCGTTGAGCAAAGCGCCGCAGAGCCCGGCGCCGGCTTCGACCTGCACCTCGTTGAGCTCCATTTCAGCCAGCTCTGTCATCAGCGCTGCAAGACTGATCACCCCCTCGCTCGACGGCAGCGGCAAACAGATGGCATCCGAGGAAGCCAGGCCTTCCGGGACGGGCAGGTCCTGGCGGCCCGCGATGAATGCCTTCCCGGGGTTTTCCAGTATGCGGCTGTCGGCCGGGGTCCGCCAGTTGCTGTCAGCGACGACCCTGACGGGCTGGGTTACGGGCTCGCTGATACGCGCGTTCATCGAAGGGTCGTCCGCCAGCACCGTGCCAATCCCGGTCAGTATCGCCGAGGACCGCGCCCGCCAGCGCTGCACGTCCCGGCGCGAGGCCTCGCTGCTGATCCACTTGCTGTCACCGTTGTTCAGTGCCGTTCTTCCATCCAGGCTGGTTGCGGATTTAATCCGTATCCAGGGCCGCCCTGCTCTCATGCGCATCAGAAAACCGGGGTTTAGCTCATCCGCGGCCTGCGACATCAACCCCCGCTGGACTTCAAGCCCCGCGTCGGTGAGCCGGGAAATTCCGTTTCCGCTGACTTCTGGATTGGGATCTTCACCGGCAACCACGACCCGCCGGATGCCGGCCTCCAGCAGCGCCTCGGTGCAGGGCGGCGTGCGCCCGTGATGGCTGCAGGGTTCCAGGGTCACATAAGCTGTTTTCCCCCGGGCCGATTCACCTGCCATTCTGAGCGCTTCGATTTCGGCATGCGGCGCTCCTGCCCGCTGATGCCAGCCGTAACCATACACCTGTTCGCTGTCGGCGATGACGCAACCGACCCGTGGATTGGGGTCGGTCGTATACAGTCCACGGCGCGCCAGCCTGAGCGCCGTGGCCATGCATTCGTGGTCGAACCTGCTGAACGTCACTTTTTATCCAGTAAGGAGATCTGCGGGTTGTCCTCGTCGGCAGGGGCTTCCCGCTCGAGGCTTTCGATCACATCACGAAACGCCTGAACGTCCTCGAACCTCTTGTACACGGAAGCGAAGCGCACATAGGCAACCTGGTCCAGTTTGCCCAATTCGCGCATTACCCACTCTCCCACCAGGGAACTGGGAATCTCCGAGTCTTCCACCGTGGAAATTTCGCGCAGCAATGACCGGATGGTTCGTTCGACCTGACGGGTCTCAACCGGTCTTTTCTCCAGCGCGCGCAACATCCCTTCCCGCAATTTCTGTTCGGAGAAGGCTTCCCTCGCGCCATCCGCCTTGATGATTCTTGGCGCCTTCAGTTCCGGCGCCTCGTAAGTATTGAAACGCGAGGCACAACTTTCACACTGGCGCCGCCTCCTGATCTGCATGCCGTCGCGGGTCAGGCGTGAATCCACCACCCGGGTGTTTTCATGGTTGCAGAAAGGGCACCACATCGGTTTATTCCGAATACACCGGGTGTTTACTGCACAACTGCAGCGCAGCCTGCTTTGCTTGTTGCTCCACCCCGGCATCACCGACGTTGTCCAGCACGTCACAAATGATCCCGGCCAGTTCCTGGCAATCGGATACCGTGAATCCGCGCGTGGTCACCGCCGGCGTCCCCATGCGCAGGCCACTGGTCACGAAAGGTGAGCGCGGCTCTCCCGGCACTGTATTCTTGTTGACCGTGATAAATGCCCGGCCCAGCGACTCCTCGGCATCTTTGCCGGTGAAGTCCTGCCCGATCAGGTCGACGAGGAACAAGTGATTATCCGTGCCACCGGAAACGATTTTGTAACCCCGTTCCATGATGACTGCGGCCATTGCGCGGGCATTGTCGATCACGTCGCGTTGGTAGATCTTGAATTCCGGGTCCAGCGCCTCCTTGAACGCAACGGCCTTGGCTGCGATGGCATGCATCAGCGGGCCGCCCTGCGTCCCGGGAAAAACGACGGAATTGAGCGCTTTTTCCATTTCCTCGTCGGCCACTGCAAGAATGATACCGCCCCTGGGGCCCCGCAGCGTCTTGTGCGTTGTGGAAGTCACGACGTGTGCGTGCGGCAGCGGGCTGGGATATACCCCGGCAGCCACCAGGCCGGCCACGTGCGCCATGTCCACCAGGAACCAGGCGCCCACGGAATCGGCAATTTCACGCATCCGCGCCCAGTCGATTTCCCGGGAATAAGCCGAAAAACCGCCAATCAACAATTTCGGCCGGTGTTTCCTGGCCAGCCTGGCAATGATCTCGTAATCGATCATGCCCGTTTCGATATTGATACCGTATTGCACCGCGTTGAACATCTTGCCCGAAAAATTCACCGGACTGCCGTGTGTGAGATGACCGCCTTCGTTGAGGCTCATTCCCAGGATCGTGTCGCCCGGGTTGACCAATGCAAGATAAACCGCCGCGTTGGCCTGGGACCCGGAATGAGGCTGCACATTGGCGTAGTTTGCGCCAAAAAGCTCTTTCGCCCGTTCCCTGGCCAACTGCTCCGCCTGGTCAACAAATTCACATCCGCCGTAGTAGCGTTTGCCGGGATAACCCTCCGCATACTTGTTGGTCAGCACCGAACCCTGGGCCTCGAGAACGCGCGGACTGGCATAGTTTTCAGAAGCGATCAGCTCGATGTGCTCTTCCTGTCGCGTGCGTTCCGCGGCGATGGCGCCGGCCAATTCTTCGTCATAGCCGCTAATGCGAAAAGTCTGGTCAAACATTCCTGTTTCTCTGTCCTGTGGCAAGCTTTCAATATTAACATTATTAGTTACCTAAACGTGGGATGACTGCTTAGAATTTCAACGTCCCGCGAATCTGGACCCGGAGGCGGGCATCACGCATAATTCGCACCGGAAATCCACTGACCCTCCGGAACACAGCATGGCTCAATTCATCTACACAATGATCGGGGTGAGCAAGATCGTACCCCCTAACCGCACCATTATCAGGGACATCTCGCTGTCCTTCTTCCCGGGCGCCAAGATCGGCCTGCTGGGCCTGAACGGCGCCGGTAAATCGACGGTCCTGCGCATCATGGCCGGTGTCGACCAGGAGTTTGAAGGTGAAGCCAGGCCCCAGCCGGGTACGCGGATCGGCTACCTGCCGCAGGAACCCGAACTGGATGACAGCAAAACGGTGCGCGAGGTCGTCGAAGAAGGCGTCAGCGCGGTCCGCGAACTGCTGAACAGCTTCGATGAAATCAGTATGAAGTTCGCGGAGCCCATGGATGACGATGCGATGAACGACCTGCTGGCCGAGCAGGCTGACCTGCAGGAAGCAATCGAAAACGCCAACGGCTGGGAACTGGAGCGGACGCTGGAGGTTGCCGCCGATGCGCTGCGCCTGCCGGACTGGGACGCGTCCATCAGCCACCTGTCAGGCGGAGAGCGCAGAAGGGTCGCCCTGTGCCGGCTGTTGTTGTCCGGCCCGGACATGCTGCTGCTGGACGAACCCACCAATCACCTGGACGCGGAATCGGTTGGCTGGCTCGAGCGGTTTCTCACCGAGTTCCCCGGCACCGTCGTGGCGATCACCCATGACCGTTATTTTCTGGATAATGCCGCGGAATGGATCCTGGAACTGGACCGCGGATACGGTATTCCCTGGAAAGGCAATTACTCTTCCTGGCTGGAACAGAAAGAAGTGAGACTGCAACAGGAGGAGGGTCGTGAAAAGGCCAGGCAGCGTTCCATCCAGGCCGAGCTGGAGTGGGTGCGCTCCAATCCCAAGGGCCGCCGCGCCAAGAGCAAGGCGCGCCTGCAACGGTTCGACGAATTAAGCTCGCAAAGCCACCAGCAGCGCAATGAAACCCATGAAATCTTCATTCCGCCCGGCCCCCGCCTGGGCAACCAGGTCATCGAAGTGGAGCACCTGGGCAAGGGGTTCGACGACCGTCTGCTGATCGACGATCTCAGCTTCAGTATCCCTCCTGGCGCCATCGTGGGCGTGATCGGCGGCAACGGCGCGGGAAAATCAACCCTGTTTCGCATGCTGACGGGCGAGGAAACGCCCGACAGCGGCTCCATCACCCTTGGCCCTACCGTCGACCTTGCCTACGTCGATCAGAGCCGCGACAGCCTCGAGGGTGACCGCAGCGTGTGGGAGGAAATCGCGGATGGGGAAGAAATCATCCAGGTGGGCAACTATAAAACCCAGTCCCGCGCCTACGTGGGCCGCTTCAATTTCCGCGGGTCCGATCAGCAGAAAAGGGTCCGGGACCTCTCGGGCGGCGAGCGCAACCGCGTGCACCTGGCCAAGCTGCTGCGCTCGGGCGGCAACGTCCTGCTGCTCGATGAGCCCACCAACGACCTGGACGTCGAGACCTTGCGCGCACTGGAGGAAGCCCTGCTCGAATTTCCGGGCTCTGCCGTGGTGATCTCCCATGACCGCTGGTTCCTTGACCGCATCGCGACCCACATGCTGGCGTTCGAGGGAGACAGCCATGTCGAATGGTTCGAGGGAAACTACTCGGAATACGAGGAGGACCTGAGACGCCGGATAGGCGACGACGCAGCGACTCCGCACCGGGTCAAGTACCGGCGTTTATCGGCCTAGCTGCAACCGCCGGCATTCGGGCGGTATGTCGAAGTCTTCCGGGGACAGGCGAAAAGCCCGGGGTTTGTAATCCAGTCCGGTGCGCAGGAGCGAATCGTCGAAAACCAGGTCGACTGCCTGGCGGCGAACCATTTCCGCGTTGATGCCGCGATAGGCCGGAACCGCGGATGCCAGGGCGGCAGCGATTCGCAGGATGGCCGCAGGTATGGAAATCGGGCGCACCCCGTCGAGACAGCCGGCTATTTCAATCACCATTTCCCGGTAAGTCAGTTTACTTCCGCCGCAGGCGGCGCTCACCAGGTCCGGAGCCTGCTCCGCAGACAAAGCATTCACCGCAAGCGCCGCCAGGTCCTGGGCGTGCACCGGCTGTCTCAGGCCGGGCGCTTCGCCGGCCATCGGAATAAAGCCGAACCGCCTGCCAAACCGGGCCAGCAGGCTGATGTTCCGGTCCAGCCCGCAGCCATAGATCAGCGTTGGCCGCAGCAGCAACAGGCCGATACCCCGTTCCCTGCAAGCCGATATCAGTCGATCTTCGTCGCTGCGGATAGCCTTCATCTGCTGTTCCTCGGATCGGTTCGGCGAATCTGCCTTGGCTGCGACACTGCTGGTGCTGAAGGCAACCACGCGCTCAATCCTGCCGCTCTCACGCACCAGGGTCTCGGCCAATGAAAGTGGCCCGCAGGATATCAAGGCATCCAGGCGGCCGTCGGAGACAGTCTTTGACCAGCGCAGCCGGCCGGATTCCATCTCCGAAGCCGATGAAACCTTTCGGCTGAATGCGTCCACCCGGTACCCGGCAGCCAGTAATTGAGGCAGCAGGAATACACCCAACTGGCTGCTCGCTCCGGTGACTCCAACCGTCTGCATCAGGCACCCGGCGCTCAGCGCCCGAACCAGGCCAAAGGCCAGGTCACGAGAAACCGGGCCCAGATACCTGATAGCACCAGCCAGCGGACCGGAAGCGAATACTGATCAGCCTGGAACTTGAGAAAAAACCGCTGCATTCCCAGATGCTTTTGCCAGTGCACCCAGCCGGGCCGGCTCTTGCTGGAAAGGCCCTGGTCATGAAACACGCGGGCCGAGGGCACCAGCAGGCAGTGCATTCCGCCCTGGTTGATTCGATACATCAGGTCCAGGTCCTCGCAATGCATGCCGTAAGACTCGTCCAGGCCACCCATTTCAAGAAATAGCGCCCGCCGGAGCAACATGCATGCCCCTGTCACCGCCTCTGCCTTTGCCGTGTCAGATGGCATCTGGCCGCTCAGGTCCACGCCCTGGAGTGCCGGGATCCAGCGACCCAGGCGCCATAAACCGGAAAACGTCAAAAAGGATTTCAGGGGCGTCGGAAAACTGCGCAAAGTGGCTTTCATCGGTCGGCCTTTCCGATCGACCACCGCCGGGCCTGCCAGCGCCGCGCCCGGATCCCGGTCGAGGGCGTTGACAAGTTCCACCAGCGAGCCTGGCAGCAATTCACAGTCGGGATTGAGGATCAACAGGTACGGCGCCGCGCCTTCCAGCCCCGGCACCGCAGCATTGACGGCTCTCGCAAAGCCCAGGTTCGCCTCGTTGGACTGAATTTGCAGGTCCTGCGTATCCCCCGTCGATCTTCGCAGGCTTTCAAGGCTGTCATCCGCGGATGCGTTGTCCACCACCGTTACCCGGGTGGCAAGCGGTTGCGCGAAGACAGCCGCAACACAGCGTGCAAGGGCTTCACCGGCATTGTAGTTGATGATGACCGCTTCTATCACCGGAGTATTGCCGGCATCGGGCATCACGATTTTCCGAACCAGCGACTCCACCAGCCGGAGCCTGTAGACCTGTTGCGCAGCCTGGCCTTCAATTCCGCCAGTTCTTTTTCCTGTTCTGCCAGCAACTTACCCGCTGCAATGTGCTTGCGGACTTCTTCGTTGTAGTGCTCGTAAACCGATTCGGCTGCGTCATCGAACAGGCTCAGGCCCGGCCGATGCGAAGGCAGGCAGTTTTCATCTGCCGCGCAAACGGCAATCAGGTAAACCGGGGCATGGTGCGGCGCGTCGCAGGAGGAAACGCTGCCATCGCGTTCCTGGTGAAATCTCACCCCGGAAGTTTCACCGAGGGGCCAGATTGCTGACTGGAACACCAGTTTCTGCCCAAAAATCCTGAACGCAGGAAAGTACCTTCCCAGCAGGCCTTCGAACTCATCCCGGTAAAGTTCCCGCAGGTGAAATTCATTCTCGTTTTTCAGCCGGTCCGTGTAGATCGCCTTGTCCGGGGAAGAGATGAGCAAAAACCCTTTGGGTTTCAATACCCTGCGGAACTCCGTCATCAACCTGTCATGGGCTTCCAGGTGTTCCAGCGTTTCGAAGGACACGACACAGTCGAACGAATCGTCGTCAAACGGCAGGTCCAGGCAGTCCGCCACGTGGAATTCAAGCGAATCGGCTGAATACCGGGAACGTGCATGCTCGATGGCCTGGGTGGAAACGTCCACGCCGTTGACACCCGACGCCACGGTTGCCAGCAGCGCCGAGCCATATCCTTCTCCACAGGCGGCATCCAGCACGTTCAGGCCGCCAACCAGCTCACGTGCAAAGACATAGCGGTGTAAATGCTCGTACCAGATCTCGCGCACACACTCAGGCGTGAACCGTTCTCCGGTAAATTCCAGGGGTTTGGTCAAGTTGATCTCCGCAGCCGTTCTCGCCCGGCAATGATTTTACCCCAAAGCGACACCTGCCCGTTGTAACGCATCGAGCAATTCCGACCGCCTGGAAGCGAGCGGGTCGGTCGCAATGAATTCCTGCACCTGCTTCAGGTAGTGCGGATGACGGGATAACAAACGCTGCATACTGGCCTCGCCCGGCTTTAAACCCGCGGGACCGAATGAACGGCCCCCGAGGTGGGCCACGTACACGTCATCGCAAAGCACATTTCGAAGCCCCGCCTCCCGCGCCCGCACCGAGAAGTCATTTTCCTCGCCGTAGCCCCTGCCAAAAAGCGCCTGGTCGAACATCCCTATCCGGTCAATGGCTGACCTTGCAATAGCCATGCAGAAGCCCACGGCAGTGGGCAATTCCGGGTAGCAGGGGGGGCCGCACCGGCGAAGGATGTCCGCGATCCGGTCAAGGTCCGGCGGAACGGGATTCGCCTCGCAAAGCACCGGGATGGATGCAATTTCGCCATTGTTGGTCCATGGAGTGGCTGTTGCAATGCGATGGTCGGATGCCAGGCAGCTTTGCAGTCCTTCGCACCAGCCTGTTGTGACCACGGTATCGGAATTCAGCAGTATGACATCGCCCGGGGCCAGTGACATGCCCCGGTTGGCCGTTCCGACAAATCCCAGGTTTTCCTCGTTGACGAAAAATTTCCAGCGATTGCTCATCCGTTCGCGCCAACGCCGCAGCACGGCCCCGGTTCCAGGTTCCGGTGAGGCATCATCTATTATCAGGACTTCGATTGGTCCATGCACAGTCGAATGGACGCTTTCGAGGCAAGCATCCAGCTCTTCAGGCGCGTTGTAGACCGGTATGACGATGGAAAGGGGCAAAATCGATCCTGGCATGGCTGGTCAGCCGTCACTGTTCCAGCGATGGGGCAGCCGCACGATACCCATTTCCCGGCTCTCGCCGGCAACGGTGAACCTCAATTCCGCCGTGTCGCAGAGCCGGATGCCCTGGGGATCCATGGCGTGTCCGCGGATGGAATAGCTGCCCGGCAGTAAAGGTATCCGGTCAAAAATGATCCGGAAGCGGAAGTGCTTGTCGTCCAGTCGCTCGGCTGGAATTTCATCGAAATCCGATGCGACGCCATAGACGGGCGTACCGTCGGCACGCATGACTCCAAACAGAGCGACCGGGGGCTGGCCGTCGGGCGATTCAAGGACCAGCTCAGCCTCCAGGCGCCCGCCCTGGGCGATACAGCGGTCGCCTTCCCCGGAGCCCCCCGGAAGGCTGAAATCGCTAACGCGGTAAAGTCCACTGTCGCCCTTGAGGGAACGGCGCTGGATTCTCTCCGTGGCGCTGCGCTCCTCGTGGTATGCCAGGTAGGACTGGGTCACAGGGAAGACGTCCCCGAGTTCCCTGCTCCGCCCTTCGTGCAGCCACAGGGCCTGCCGGCACAGTTTCTGAACGACGTACATGCTGTGAGAAACCATCAAAAGGGTATTGCCCCTCTCGAGGAACGACTCTATCCAGCGGATACACTTTTTCTGAAAAGACTCGTCGCCCACGGCCAGCACTTCATCGGTAATCAGTAATTCAGGGTCAGAAGCGGCAACTACCGCGAACCCCAGCCGCACCACCATCCCCGACGAATAGTGCTTGACGGGTTCGTACACGTAATCACCGATGTCAGCGAAAGCGAGAATCTGGTCGATCTGCTGATCCAGCTGGCCGGCGGACATTCCCAGCAATGCCGCCTTCATCCTGACATTATCGATGCCGGAAAATTCGGGTTGAAAACCGGCGCCCAGCTCCAGCAGTGCAGCGACCCGGGCATTGACTTCGACCGTGCCCCGGCTGGGGCTGATGACCCCGGTCAGTATTTTCAAGAGCGTGGACTTACCCGCTCCGTTTTCACCGATAATTCCGAACGATTGCCCGGGCGTGATTTCCAGGTTGATGTCACTCAGAACTTCAGCCCCCTCGAGCGCACGCTTGCCCGTCATCAGCGAAGCAAACGCACGAAGACGTTCCCGCGGCCGGTGTACCCGGGGATAAAACTTTGAAACCCCCTGCAGGCGGACCAGGGCAGCCATCACAAAAAATCCTCGAAATGGGCGCTGAACTTTCGGAAAAACCTCAAAGACAGGATAAAGACCACCACCGTCACCGCGGGCACCAGGAGATCCCAGGGGCCTAGCTGGTAGTTCCCCAACAGCAGGAAATCACGCAAACGCTCGACATACCAGGACATCGGATTGAATTTCATGAGGGTAGCGAAATTTTCCGGCAGCAGGCTGGAACTGTACAGAATGGGCGTCGTGAAAAACCAGAAGGTCATCAGCGGCGGCAGAATCTGGGAAATATCCCGAATGAATACCTGCAGAGCGCTGATGAACAGCGCCAGGCCGCTGGCAAACAGGTAAAGCAGCAGAACAACCGGCAGAGCCGCCAACAGGCCGAGCCAGTGAATGTCAGCCCCCATCAGTTGCAAAACAAGGAGAACGGCCAGGTATCCGAGCATGTTCATCATGAACGTGGCGGTGACCGTGGAAAGCGGCAGCAATTCACTCGGAAACGCGACCTTGCCGATCAGCGCGGCATTGGCGCTGATCGTGTTGGAAGACCGTAACACCGCCTCCGAAAAAGCGGTCCAGGGCCAGAACGCCACGGCCAGGTAAGGCACGAACCCACCCGCCCCGGCATCGGGAATCCTGGCTTTGAAGATCGTCGTAAAAACGAAAGCGTAAACGGCCAGCAGTATCAGTGGCTGAAGGATAAGCCAGGCGAACCCGGTCAGGTTTTCAAGGTAATCCGTCCGAATGGCGCGCGAGACCAATTGGCGGAATACATTGTTAGTGAACAGGTTCACCGGTACACGGGTTTACACAACCGACCCTTGTAATCAGTCCTCAGAAAAATCCGGCGCGAGTTCCAGGTTTTCACCGAAATAACGTTTGGCGAG
>JARFQZ010000272.1 GCA_029287515.1 Lysobacterales bacterium | reverse complement strand
TTACGGCCCGGAATTCTCCATTAATCCCGTAGGGTCCGGTCCCTACAGGCTGCAGGTGTTCAACAGCGCAAGGGCGGTGCTGGTTCGCAATACCGGCTTCAGGCAGGAACCATTCAGTCCTGAAGCAGAGGGATTCGACCCACAGGTCCATGACCTCTACGGCATTGAACTGCTCGAAGGCCTGTCACCGCCTTTCACCGACCGGATTGAAATTGAATTTATCGCTGAAGATGCTTCCCGCTGGAATGCCTTCCTCGCCGGCGAGCTGGACTTCATCAAGGTTCCCGTCAGCCAGTTTGACCAGGTGCTGGAACGCAGGGAACCTCCTGGCCTCAAACCTGAATTTGAAGATAAATACCATCTGCTGGCAAACCTTGAGTCCGGTTTCGTCCACACGGACTTCAACATGAGTGACCGCCGCATCGGGTATCACCCCGATGCCGAACAAAATGCGAAAAACAAGGCATTGCGATGCGCCATTATCAAGGCTTTCGACTGGCCCAAACGCAACGAGGTTTTCTATTACGGGATCGGGCAGGTCTTCCCGGGCATCATTCCGCCCGCGGCGCCGGAGCATGACCCGGCCCAGAACATGTCGTCCGTGCAGCGAGACCTTGAGGGGGCGCGCTCGTTGCTGGAACGCAATGGCTGGACCCCGGAGAATCTCCCGGTTCTCGAGTACGGCTTTCCTTCCAGCGTGACAGAGCGCCAGATGTTCGAGCAATTCCGGAGTTTTCTCGGCGAGATAGGCTATCCACCGGAAAAAATCCGGCCGGTGACTTTCGCTACTTATGGAGATTATGCGCGCGCTTATCTTAATCGCGAGGTCATGCTGATTACGACCGGCTGGACCATGGATTACCCGGACGCGGAGAATACGGTGCAACTGTTTTACGGACCCAATATTTCTCCCGGATCCAACAGCGCCAACTACAGCAACGAAGAATTCGACCGGCTTTACCGGTTGAGCTCGACCATGCAGGCATCACCGATGCGAACAACGATGTACCGGAACATGAACCGGATGGTCATCGATGACTGCGCGACGATTAGCGGCGTTTCACGCAAGATGATCCTGTTGTGGAACCAGGGGCTGAAGATGTTGCCGGACCGGTCATTCGTGGGTGGTTTCTTTTTTCGATTCGTTCACACTGGAAACGCCGCCACGGGCGCAGGGGGACCGGCTGAACAGTGAATTTCGCACTGCGTAAACTGGCCCATGGAGGCCTGTTGATTCTCGGCGTGACGCTGATCAGCTTTTCACTCATGGTTTGGTTTGGCCCGGATCAGACTTACTCCCTGGTTGGCAAGAATGCATCGGCCGAGCAAATAGCAGAAATACGGAAGCAACTAGGCTATGACCAGCCTTTTATCGAGCGCTACGTCAGTTACCTGACCGATCTGTTCACCCTGAACCTGGGGGCCTCGAATTCTTCCGGCGAGGCGGTCAGCAACATTTTGAAGAAAACCATCCCGGTAACGATCCAACTCATGATTCCAGGATTCATACTGGGCAACCTGCTGGGAATTGCTCTCGGCCTTCTGGCCACTTACAGAAAGGGCCGCTGGATTGACCGGCTGATTAACGGCTTCTCGGTGACCAGCATGAGCATCAGTTTCCTGGTGGTCATCATTTTCCTGCAAGTATTCCTTTGCACGCCCTATGGACTCAACCTTTTTCCGGTCAGGGGCTGGCAGGTCACCGGTCTGTCCAGCTACCTTCTGTACGTTACGGTGCCTACCCTGTCACTGGTGTTCATCACCGTCGGTTACAACACGCGTTTTTACCGCGCGGTGTTCGTCGAAGAGGCAGGGAAAGACCACATCCGGACAGCCAGGGCTTTTGGCGCCTCACCAGCCTCCATACTCTGGCGCCATGTGCTCAAGAACAGCCTGGTGCCTATCACCACCCGATTCATGTTCTCCATCCCGCTGATCGTGGTTTCAGGAAGCCTGTTGATCGAAAGCTATTTCGGGATACCGGGAATAGGGAAAGTGACTTTTGATGCCATTACCAACGGAGACCAGCCTGTTCTGAAGGCCGTCGTCGGGTTGACGGCGGTCGCGTTTATTTTTATCCAGGTTCTGACGGACATGATCTACAAGCTGATCGATCCGAGGATTGCGTGATGGGTTCGGATCTTCGGCTCTGGGGACAACTGAGAGCGGACAAGGCCGGCATGGCAGGACTCCTGGTCGTTGCCGCTTACTTCCTGCTGGCCGTTGGGGTCTGGGCCGGCATGCTGGGGCAGGACTGGTCCAGTGCCGGCGGTGACCGCTGGGCATCACCTGGCGCAGAAGCGTGGTTCGGAACGAATTTGCTGGGACAGGATATTTTTCAACGCTCAATATACAGCGTCAGGACTGCATTCGAAATCGGTCTCGTGGTGTCTGTTCTCTCCACCCTGCTAGGCGCTATCCTGGGCGCCGTAGCCGGCTGGTATGGAAAAACCTGGGTAGACGGCAGCGTGCTGTGGCTGGCCGGTGTGCTGGATTCGATCCCCTTTTACCTTTTCGTCGCCGCGGTTGCGTTCGCGCTGCAAGGCAAACCGTGGGCAATGCACGTTGCAATGGTCGCGACATTCTGGACAGGGACAGGAAGGTTGGTCAGGGCCGAGGTCATGAAAATCAAGTCCCGGGAATTCATCCTTTCGGCCAGGGCGATCGGTCTTCCGGACCTGGTCATCCTGGCAAGGCATGTGCTTCCCAACACCGGTCACATCCTGCTCATCCAGGCCAGCATCGTGTTCGTGGCGGCCATCAAGACGGAGGTCATTCTCAGTTTCCTCGGCCTTGGCGTGCAGGACGGTGTCAGCTGGGGATTGATGCTCGCCGAGAGCACCCAGGAAGTCCTGGCCGGGCACTTCAATAACTTCATTGCAGCGTCCGCCATGCTGTTCGTGCTGCTGATGGGTTTTAACCAGCTTTCAGATGCATTGCAGGATGCTTTCGATCCCAGGGAGGCCGCGCTGTGAATCCTGCGGTCCTGACGGTCAGAAATCTCAGCGTGCAAACCGCAAGCGGGCCCGGCCAGCGCCCGGCGGCAGACCACGTGAGCTTCGAACTGCGGCAAGGAGAGGTTTTGGCGCTCGTTGGGGAGTCCGGCTGTGGAAAGACGAAAACAGCCGAAGCGATCATGGGGCTCCTGTCCCCGGACCGTTGGAAAGTCACCGCGGATGAAATCCGCCTGGAGGGTACCGAACTGACCCGGTTGACGCCTCGGGAAGCCGGCCGGATCAGGGGTAGTGAAATTTCAATGGTATTCCAGGAACCCCTGACTGCGCTCGACCCGGTATTCACCTGTGGATACCAGTTATGTTCCGTTTTTCGCCGCCATCGCGGGATGGGCAGGCGCGAGTCCCGCGAATCCTCGCTGGCGATGTTCGGCAGAGTGGGATTTTCAGATCCCGAAAGAACCTTCAACAGCTACCCGCACCAGCTTTCAGGCGGAATGCGCCAGAGGGTGATGATTGCGATGGCGATGGCGTGCCGGCCGGCGGTGCTGATTGCCGACGAACCCACGACCGCGCTGGATGTAACCACCCAGGCCCAGGTGCTTGCACAACTGGTGGAACTGGGCCGGGCATACGGTACCGCGATTTTACTGATTACGCATGATCTGGGCGTCGTGGCGCAGTATGCAAACAGGGCGCTGGTGATGTCCGGGGGCAAAATAGTGGAGAACGCCCGGGTTGATGAATTGTTCGACCGCCCACGCCACCCTGCCACCGTTACCCTGCTCAGCCATGCAGCCGGGGCTGTCAACTGATGCCGCGTAAACCTGAAGCACTGCTCAGCATCCGGAACCTGGTAGTGGAGCATCCCCCGGTCTCCGGTTCCCGGATGCCGCTGAAAGCGGTGCGCGGTGTCAGCCTCGATATAGAGCCGGCAAGCATTTATGGACTGGTAGGTGAATCCGGCTCCGGGAAATCTTCATTGGCGCACGCGGTCATGCAATTGGTGTCGCCTGCCGGCGGACAGGCCTTCTTTCAGGGCGTCGACCTGTTCACTCTGAATCGTTCAGCACTCCGGAAGGCGCGCCAGGAGATCCAACTGGTCTTTCAGGATTCGCTGGCTTCGCTCAGCCCCCGGCGCACCATCAGGCAAACGTTGCTCGAGCCTCTGAACCATTTCCGGATCGGAAACGCCACGATGCGGATGGAGAAAGTCATGGCCAGCCTCGAAACGGTTGGCCTCGATCCGGTACTGGCAGACCGTTTTCCGCAAGCGCTGTCCGGTGGACAGCGTCAACGCGTGGCTTTCGCCCGGGCCATGATTACGGAGCCCGGCCTGATCATCGCCGATGAACCCGTGTCCTCTCTCGATGCCAGTGTGCAATCCCGAATTACCGACCTGATATTGGATCTGAGAGACCGGCTGGGGATTGCGTTTCTTTTTGTCTCTCACGATCTGACGGTTGTTCAGAAGCTGGCGGACCGCGTCGGAGTAATGTACCTGGGTAAACTCGTCGAGTCTGCACCCAGCGAAGAATTGTTCTCAAAACCCGCCCACCCCTACACGCAGGCATTGCTGCGGGCTGTACCGGTGGCGGACCCTCGCCACCCCGCGCCGGTGGCACTTTCAGGTGAACCGCCCTCACCCTTGACTCCACCTGCCGGCTGCGTGTTTCATAGGCGATGTCCTGACGTTTATGAGCCTTGTTCTATCCATGAACCGGCAGAATCTTTCGTCATTGGCGAAAAGACATTACAGACTTGCGAGCACAGGGTAAGGTGTCACAAATGGAATTCCGTAAATTGATCCGAACTGCCCGACATTCATGGGTGCTGCTTTCTTTCATGGCGGTGTCGATGATCGCCACCGTCTCCTGCGGGCCCAATATTATCAAGGGCCGTCCGCCTTTCATCAGCATTTCCGGCATGAGCCTGATCGATGACCGCCTTTCTGCCGATTTTGATATCAGCAACCAGAACGGGGTTCCGATGAAGATCACGATGATCGACATAACCGTCACGGTCAACGAGGTTGAACTGACCCGCGAGAACCGGGCGTTCGAGCTTGAAATCGGCGCCAATTCGGCAGAAGAGGTCAGCGTCGAGGAACTGCCCGACGAATTCACCCGGGAACTGCTCGAATCACTCGCCAACAAAGAGGTGAAAAGCCTGCCGTTTGACCTTGAAGGCAGGGTGCGAACGGTCGAAGACGGATTCCTCGCCTTTTCACACAAAGGACACCTTTACCCGGTTCCCGGTAAGCCGGGTCACTTCCGGTCAGCGGTTACCCGTTCCAAGGGCTTGCGGCGGGAGGAAGATTTCTGATGCCGGTCCCGGTTTGACGGTGAACCCCCGCCGCTTTAGGCTTACCCGATAACACCGCACCACCCCGGAGAGCAAGATGTCCATGGAAATTACATTCGAACTCAGCGACGAAGATCTCGAATATTTCAGGAAAGTGATGTTGGACGTCCTGGGTAAAACCAATGAGCTGGATGAGGCCGTCGTGATTGCCAACGCGCGGAAACTCCTGGCAGAAGTGTGGCAGTCAGACACATCGGATTTCATCCGTGAGCGGATGAACCGCATGGAAACGCTGATCGGCATGCTCATCGACAAAGGCTGGGGGCTTGAAAATGAAGACCATGGCCGCGTCTTGCAAGCTCTGGCCTACTTTTCAGACCCGGAAGACCTGATACCGGATGATATCCCCGGGCTTGGCTTTCTGGATGACGCGATCATGATCGAAATGGTCAGCCGTGAACTCAGGCATGAGATACAGGCATACCATGATTTCTGCGTGTTTCGCGCCGCGGAATCCAGCCGGCTGGGGCAGGATGCGATGGAGGTCGAGCGAAGCGATTGGCTCGAGGAGCGCCGTAAACAGCTGCATGCCCGTATGCGCAGCCGCCGCGCCCGGGGGAAAAGTGGGGGAGGAAAGTCTCCCTTTTCGCTTTTTTGATGCAACAATCACCGGAAAGCACCTCTTTCTACCGGGTTCTGGTGGCGATTGAAACAGATGCCACCCGATTTTACGGAGCCAATGCGATCCGTCCCGGTATGCTTGGCCCCTCTGATTCTGAGCAACTGCTTGCTCACCTGGCGGCGGACCTTAAAGCCCTGTTCCCCGAGATTGCAAACTGCAGCCTGATTGCAGCCGGCGCGTTATTCGATCAGACGCAAGTGCTGCGCCCTTCCTACCCTGTTTTCAATGCCCTGGAGTCGGCGTCCACCAGCAACCGTATCGACCGGTTCGAGCCCCGCCTGGTGAGTATTGCTGAACGGAACGGGCTGATGCCGAATAAGGATCTGCAACCCCTGTCAGATATCCCACTGGGCTTGCTCCAGTTGCTGCCCGTCGTTGTCCAGGGCCCTGCAGACCTGGTCAGCGAACTGGGACAGCTGATGGAATTCCGATTTCTGGAGGAAGGCCAGATTTCAGCCCACTCCGCAGCCTGGATGGAAAGCGCCTTTTCCATTTCCGTGAACCATGCCCGTTTCATGACGCTCACGGACCTCAACGCCATGCTGAAGCTTCAACTGGAGCACTTCGGATTTTTGCCGATGTGGGAATTGCTCGATGCGGCCCTCAATGTGCAAACCGGCCCGCTAAAGATCATGAGTGAAGGAGGCCAGGCCTATGAATGGAAAAATGGTGTGGTCTGGACCTGTTTCCAGACTTTCGACCGCTGGTCCAACAGCGGCAGTGGCGCGAACGTCGAGGCAGCCCGCCAGGGCCTGGCCGCAGCTTACGGTGACTGGACCCGTGAAACACGGCAATACCTGACCACCCTCGGCGCTCACGGGTTGGATGTGAGGTTCAAATTGCCCGGAAGCGATACCCCGGTCCAGGGCACTTTTCTTATCGAGCCGGGGCTTTCCAGTTCCATTGACGGTGACTCGATCATAACGGAGCACAGCTATGCCGAGCTGGGCACTATTGCTGTAACGGCCAGTTCAGAAGGCAAAATCAATCATTACTATCCTCTGAATCCAAAGGGATTGAACGATATTCACGCTCATATCAGGGAAACCGTGCCTGGCGTTCACACGGTAGCGTTTCCCGGAACCATTCTCTACGACGAAAAGACCCGCTGCCTGGTGCCTGATTCCGGCCAGTCAAAGACCAGGCATTGAGCAATGCTGGTATACATCGCGCCCTCGATCATCCATGGAAAAGGTCTTTTCGCCGCCCGGCCGCTCAGGGCAGGCCAGTTGATCGGTGTTTATGATGGCCCCGTTACGGACCGGGACGGCGATCACGTCCTATGGGTGGAAAACGAAGGCGATGATGGATGGACGGGGTATGACGGGATCAACGAGCTACGGTACATGAACCATGCTGATTCACCGACGGCGGAGATGGATGGACTGAGATGTTATGCGCTCGTCGATATCAAGGCAGAAACAGAAATCACCATAGACTACGGATGGAATGATTCTTGATATCGCATAAATAAGCCCTATCTATGCTTTACTCGAGATGACAGCCTCCCCGGCAGATGGAACATATAATGGAAATCAGTGACGCAGTAAGAAACAAGATTGAAGATTACGTGAACAGCAGCAAGGTCGTTCTGTTCATGAAAGGCACCCCACAGCAGCCACAGTGCGGTTTTTCAGCCAAGACCGTTGCTGCGCTGGAAAGCGTCATTCCCGACTACGTTGCTGTCAACGTGCTGGATGATTCGGAGGTTCGCGAAGGCATCAAGGTCTTTGGAAACTGGCCCACGATTCCGCAGCTTTATATCGACGGAGAGCTCGTTGGAGGCTGTGACATCGTTCTCACCATGCTTAATTCGGGAGAATTGCACCAGGTCCTGGGACTGGAGCAACCCGACAGGACCGCACCTGAAATCACCGTCACGCCGGCAGCCGCGGAGAAAATACAGGAGGCCATGGAGGGTCACGAGGGCATCGGGCTGCATTTCCAGATCGATGCCAACTGGAGCTCACAATTCAACATGGCGCCCCCCCAGGGGCACGAAATTGCGGCTGAATCCAATGGCATCAAGGTGTTGATGGACATCGCAACCGCCCAGCGCGC
>JARFQZ010000214.1 GCA_029287515.1 Lysobacterales bacterium | reverse complement strand
ATCAGCACGCGTGTGCTGGCTGGCATATTGATCTTGATGATGGACAAGGTGCCGGCCCCGGCATCCAGGGTTTCGCGACGGGTACGCCACGCTGGCCAAGGGACGCAAAAATCTCTCAAATACTGGGTCAGCATAGCTTCTCCAGCTGATATATCAGCCGAATCAATGAAGCCGAAAGCCCCGCAGGGTAAGGGTTCACCAGATTTAACGACCAGCGCCAGCACACCGTCATTGCCCGCCAGGTGCGAAGCATCCAGCTGTTCGAGAAAGCCGAAACCGTCAACTTTTTGCAACCGTTGGAGCATCAGGTGGATAACACCGTCACACCCCAGGCCAAGGCCCCAGACCAGTTCGTCATCGGCATGCATATCGTAGGTCACAAAAGAAGCTTCGCCGGTCTCGAAAACCTTCGCAGCATGGTGCAGCAGGTCGCCCTCCAGGCAGCCACCGGATATCATGCCTTCGAACGCCCCTTCACGGCTTATAAGCATCATGGCACCGGGCTTGCGATAGGTTGAGCCTTCCGTATCGACAATGGTTGCAAGAACCAGTGAATCCTCGCTCCGGTGAGCGCGGAAAAAATCTAACAGGGCGGGAATTCCGAGATGCACAAACAGGTCCTGCAAATCTTTCTTAATGAGGGAAAATTATAAACCAAGCAGGCTGTTCGGTCAGACGCTTAAGCCAGCGCTTTCTTCAATTGGTCCCGCAGTGGAAGTTTTCGGATTCGAACACCACAAGCATTGTAAATAGCATTGGTCAGGGCAGGGGCAATGCTGGGCAGGCCCATTTCCCCCATTCCGGTGGGTTTGTCGCCATAGGGCAGAATATGTGTTTCCAGCGCAGCAGGGATCTGTGACATGCGGGCAATTCTGTAATTGTGGAAATTGCTCTGCACCACACGGCCATTCTCAACGGTAATTTCTAGATTCAGCGCCGTACTCAAACCATCAATGGTGCCACCTTCCAACTGCGCCTCGACGCCCAGGGGATTGACCGCGATGCCGCAATCCACAGCGGCCACAATTTTCTTAATATTCAGCTCACCAACGCCACTCACTTCCACCTCTACAGCGTGGGCCGCGTAGCCTCCGAATGTGAAATGCGAAGCGATCCCGACCGCCCTGCCCTGCGGCCGCTCGGCCGTGTAATCGACGCGATCGGCAACATGCTTCAGCAATCGTGAAAGGCGCCAGGGGTTATATGTCGGTCCACCGTGCTGACCGTATGGCAGGTCTCTGCTCTGCCCATACAGATCAAGCCGTAATTGCAACGGATCCTGGCCGCTGGCGTGCGCTATTTCATCCAGAAAAGACTGTACGACGAATGCATTGGCCGTGTGGGCAGGGGCTCGCCAGGAGCCTCGAGGCATTCCGGATTGGACCTCGAACCACTCGGTGCGCAAATTTCCTATGACCTGTGCGGGAAAATCGTCGATATAAAGTTCCGGTTTGTACTGGTCTTCCTGAGCGACATTGGGTCGCCGGTAATATTTGCCTGCACTGGCCAGCCGTTGTGTCCAAGCGGTTACCTTTCCCGCGTCATCCAGCCCTGCTTTCAATTCATGCAGGCCGGAAGGCCGGTAAAAGTCATGCCTGACATCATCCTCGCGGCTCCACTGCAATTTCACGGGCGCACCGATTTTCTGTGAAATCATGGCTGCCTCGGCCACGTAGTCATTGGTCAGGCGCCTGCCGAAACCGCCCCCGACACGTGTCATCTGTACCTCGATGTTCTCGCGGGGAAGCCCGGTTACCGACGCGACGGCCCGGTTGGCCCCCGACGGGGACTGGGTAGGCGCGATGACGGTTGCCTTACCCTCCTCAACGTGCACGAAACAGTTCTGGGGTTCCATCGGCGCATGGTTGACGAAGGGGATTTCATAGCGTGCCGTGACTACTTTGCTGGCCTGCGCGAGCGCCGCATCCAGGTCGCCATCGTCACGAACCACCTGGCCCTGGCCGGATAGCAATTCCTTCGCCTGGCGCCAGAACGATTCGGTGCTCTCGTTTTGGTGCGGCCCCTTGTCCCAGTCAATCTCCAGCACTTTTCTGCCTTGCAGTGCTGCCCAGGTGGATGTGGCTACAACGGCTACACCGCTCGCAAGAATCAGGTAAGGTTCTCCGGGGCCGGGGCCGTCAATTTTGAACACATCGACCACACCGGGCACCTTGCGAGCCTCGCTGTCATCGAATGACTTGACCGCCCCGTCGAGGTAAGGACTGCGCTGAATCACGGCATAGTGCATTCCCGGAACCTCGGTATCTATACCGAAACGCGCCTTGCCGGTGACGATGTCCCGGATATCGACCACACCGGCCGGCTTGCCGATGATGTGATAGTCAGCTGCCGCTTTGAACGGCGGCTTCTCCGATGGAACCGGCAGCTTCGCCGCATCTTGCGCCAGGTCGCTGTACCTGACCCGCGTGCCCAGCCGATTGCAAACCACCTCACCCGGCTCGGTATGGCAGGCGCCCGGCTCCACTTCCCAACGAGAGGCCGCAACGGCAACCAGCATTTGCCTGGCCGTCGCACCTACTTCACGCAGGAAATCCCAATTGTCTGTGACCGCCGTGCTACCCCCGGCACCCTGGCTTCCGTATTTCCAGGTATAGCCGTCTGCTGTTTTCACGATGCCCAGGGGCATTTGCCGGACGGTTACATTCGACCACTCAACATCGAGTTCTTCCGCTACCAGCATGGGCATTGAAGTTCGCACCCCCTGCCCGATTTCCGGTTGGGCGACTCCGATGATCACGGTATTGTCCGGCTTGACCTCGACAAAAAATCCGATTTCTCCGCCTTTCGAGGCAGTATCGTTTCCGGCAAGCGCACTGCGCACCGGCAAGCCCAGCAGAAAACCGCCTGAAACCGTTAAACCGCCAACCAGGAAGGTACGTCGCAGCATGCTATGTTCCCTTGCGCATCGTCGTTGATGCGCGGTGTATCGCCTTGCGGATGCGCACGTAAGTCCCGCAACGGCAAATATTGCGCATCTTGCTCGCGATATCCTCATCGCTGGGTTCGGGATTGCTGTTCAACAGATCCACGGCTGCCATGATCTGGCCACCCTGGCAATACCCGCATTGGGGGACGTCTTCATCGATCCAGGCCTGCTGCACCGGGTGAAGCTCCCCACGCGGTGAGGCCAGGCCTTCAATCGTTGTAATCCGCTTTCCCGCGACTGATGAGGCTTTGCTGGTACAGGCTTTGCTGGCGCGGCCATCGATGTGAACCATGCAGGCTCCGCAGCTGCCGATCCCGCAACCAAACTTGGTGCCCGTTAACCGGAGGTGGTCGCGAAGTATCCAGAGCAATGGTGTATCCTCATCGCCTGAAAAGCTTACCGGTTCGTTGTTGACGTGAAATTCGATCATGGTCCGCCCGGATTATAGCCAGCCATGATCAGGAACAACGAGCGACACTCGATAAATTGAACGGAATTTAAGCCAGGCTGATGAGCAAGGACACCTTCGAAACACTTGACCCTGAAAACTGGGACGAGATGCGTGAACTCGCGCACCGCATGGTTGAGGACGCGTTCGACTACATCCAGTCCTGTGGAGACCGTCCGGTGTGGACGCCGGTTCCCGATGAAGTCTCGGAACGGCTGAAAGGTGCGGCGCCAACCGGCCCTTCGGCACCAGCCGAAGTATACGAAGAATTTCTCGCGAATATAATGCCCTATAACTTACATACCAATCACCCGCGGTTCTGGGCCTGGTACATGGGCAGCGGCACCGTGATGGGCGCCATGGCGGATTTCCTGGCCGCGATGTTGAATCCGAACGTAGGTGGTATCAACCACGTCGCGCCGCGGGTCGAGCAACAGGTCATCAGCTGGCTCAACGAGATGCTCGGTTTTCCGGCGTCTGCCAGCGGACTATTGACCAGCGGTGCATCCATGGCGAATTTCACGGCGCTGACCGTGGCCCGGAACGCGAACAGCGGCTATGACGCGAGGCGTGAGGGTGTGCTGGCTGCCCCGGGACCGCTGACCGCTTACGCTTCGACAGAAATCCACAGCTGCAACCAAAAAGCTGTTGAAACATTGGGCCTGGGTTCGCAGGGCCTTCGCAAGGTGCCGGTCAATGACGATTACACTATTGACCTCGATGCGCTCAGGGCCCAGGTTGAAGCCGACCGCGAAGGCGGCATGATTCCATTTTGCGTAATCGCCACAGCGGGAACCATCAATACGGGCGCAATTGATGACATGGAAGCCATCGCCGATTTCTGCGACGAGGAAGGATTGTGGTTTCACGTCGATGGTGCAATCGGCGCCGTGGCGGTGCTGGCGGATAATGTACGGCCCTTGCTCAAGGGAATGGAGCGTGCGGACTCCATCGCGCTGGACCTGCATAAATGGATGCATATCCCCTTCGAGGCCGGCTGCGTGATCGTACGCGATGCGCCAACCCACTCAGACTCGTTTTCCCTGGTTCCCGAGTACCTGCAGCGCGACGTCGAAGGCGGGGGAATGGCTTCCGGCAAAATCTGGTTCAGCGACTACGGCTTGCAGCTGACCCGGCAATTCCGGGCCCTGAAGGTCTGGATGTCCATCAAGGAACACGGGCTGGACCGGTTCGGAAGGATGATTGCCCGTAACGTCGAACAGGCCCACTACCTCGGCGACCTGATCAAGGCATCGCCGGAGCTGGAATTGGCCGCGCCCATCGGACTCGACATTGTCTGCTTCCGTTACAATCCGGGCGGAATGGACCCCGAAAGCCTGAACGCCCTGAACAGGGAACTGCTGGTAAAACTGCAAACCGGCGGAATCGCCGCGCCGTCGTACACGACCCTGCATGGAAACTACTGCCTGCGTGCCGCAATCTCCAACCACCGCAGCCGCTATGAGGATTTCGACCTGATGGTTGAAGAAGTCATCAGGCTGGGGCGACAACTGAGCTGAACCTACAACAGCCAGATAATCCCGGTATTCCTGAACAGCTTGTACCAGTTTCTCTGGCTCTTGGTGGTGCCGCCCTTCATGCCTCCCAGGTTCATGACCTCTTTGCGCAACTGCAGCCATTCGGGTGAACCCCAGAGGTATGAAATCGATACCAATTGATCGAAACTTTCGTGTACATCGCCGGCCAGGCCCGGGTCTTTGAAAAAGAAGCCCATTTCGTTGTTGTACAGGCGTGAACGGTAATCGAAGTTGGTGGTGCCGATAAAACCGATGTTTTCGGAAAGGAAATACTTGGCGTGCAGCTTACCGTAGTTTTTGTCACCCTGCCCCA
>JARFQZ010000010.1 GCA_029287515.1 Lysobacterales bacterium | reverse complement strand
CCCAAGGCGACCATCTCCGCCCGGGTGATGGTGGGCAACCTCAACGAAGACGGAAATACGTGGTTGGCCGACCTGACCGCCCAGATGATGGAAGAAGGCACTGACAGCCGCAGCTCTGAAGCCGTGGCGCGCGAAGCCGCGGAAATGGGCGGCAGCCTGAGCATCTCGGTTGGGCCCGATCAAACCTCTGTCACGGGTGAAGCGCTGGCTGAGTTTGCCCCCGGCATGGTGGCGTTGATGGCGGACGTGATGATCAACCCGGCGCTGCCTGAGTCAGAACTGGACCGCCTCCGGCGCGACTCGCTCCGTAACCTCGAAGTCGCGTTGAACGACCCGGCCACCATGGGGCAGATTGCTTTCAGCAGGGCGCTTTACGGCGATCACCCCTATGGCAGCCTTTACCCGACTGCAGAGCAACTCGAAAGCTATACCGCCGAGCAAATCCGGGCGTTTTACAAGGATAATTTCGGGGCACAGCGAACACATATTTTCGTCGCCGGAATGTTCGACCCTGACGCGATGCGCCTGGCTATCGAGAAGGCATTTGCCGGCTGGGAACGCGGACCGGCGCCGCTGGTAATGCCGCCCGAACCCTCCGAGGGGCGGCAGTACGTCGATATCATCAACCGGGCCAACGCGAGCCAGTCCAATGTCCTGTTGGGTCTGCCGACCCTGGATCCGAGCCAGCCGGACTACATTGCATTGCAGGCCACGAACGCCATGCTGGGCGGTTCGTTCTCATCCAGGATCACCAGTAACATTCGCGAGGATAAAGGTTACACCTACTCTCCGTTCAGCCAGGTTTCGGTGCGCCGTAACAGCGGGCACTGGGTGCAACAGGCTGCCATTACCACCGACGACACGGCTGCAGCTATGAAAGAGATTTATTTCGAAATCAACCGGCTGCGGGATGAACCACCTTCGGCAGAGGAGTTGAAGGCAATCCAAAACTACATGGCCGGCATATTCACACTGCGTAATTCAACACGCCAGGGCATCATCAATGTCCTGAACCGGGTGGACCTGCACGGCCAGGACGAGAGCTATCTGACCCGCTATGTCAGCCGCGTCTATGCATTGACGCCGGAAGAAATATCGAGAGTCGCCACGGAATACCTGCGGCCCGCTGACATGACGCTTGTGGTCGTGGGTGACCGCGCGCGAATCGGCGAGGAAATGGCGGAATATCTGGATCCGAAGTAACGCTCAGGGCGGAGATCCCGGGGCCGCCCGTTTTTCACCCAGCAACTCCTCACGCAGGAGAGCGGGCGGAATCGACCCGATTCGAAGTAAGGGGTCGTAAAACTCGCTGGGTGGATCGGGTTCACCATGGCGGTCAATGAATTCAGCCCGGATCGATTCGATTTCCTGCATACCGATCAGGTATCCCAGCACGTAAGTTGGTTCGCGGATGTATATGCCCACTTCCAGTTCCGCTGCATAGGGTTCGAAACGTACTTTTTCCACCAGGAAGGTCACCGCATCGTTAAATTCCATGCGTCCGGTATGCAGACTGACGTCAAGGATGACCCTTGCCGCGCGCCACAGGCGGTTGCGTAATTGAGTCAGGCGAACATCGTCACCTTCGAGGAACCCGAGTTCGAACATCAGTTCTTCGGTGAACAGCCCCCAGCCTTCCGAAAAAATGGATTCACGGACCACTCGCCTCAGCAGGTTGGGATTTTCATTGACCTTCAGCGCCTGGGCGTGATGTCCGGGATAGGCCTCGTGCACGGCGATGACGGGAATCCACGCCGTGTGGTGGGAGCGAAGCCGTTTCGCCTGCTGCTCCGGTGTCATCCATTGCTCGATCGGTGTGAGATACAGCCGCCCTTCGAGACCCCCGTCAAAAGGGCTGGCGGTCTGAAAAGTCCCGAATGGTGACGAGCGCCGCATTGCGGGAGGCGTGTCGAGGGTAATCACCCGTTCACCGGCCGGCAGCGTGAGCACCGAATGTTCCAGGACGAAAACCTGCGCCGCATCCATTTGCTGCTGGTAGGCCTGCTTGATGTCCGCAGCGGCCGGATGATCATCCTTCAGGGTCTCGTATACTTCGGTCCAGTGCCTGCCGGGCTCTATGCGGTCGGCAACTGCCTGCGCCAACAATTCAGTTTCCTCAAAGGCCTTCAGGCCGCGCTGCAGAATCCGCTCCGCGTCAACGTCCATGTGCCAACGGTTTTGCAGAACAAAATCGTAGGCTTCCCGGCCCAGGGCCCAATCCCCATCGGAACGCGGCAGCAGTTCATCCTGGAGAAACGCCAGGTACTCTTCAAGGGTAGCGGCAGCTTGATCGAAAATGGTGGCTTCTTCGTCAGTAAGGCCGTCAAGGCTGTCCCGGCCCTCTTTCAGCGCACTGATGCTGCGTTGCGTTTGAAAAACAGCAGCCTCGGTGAACCGCTTCGGCGGCCTTTTCAGATTCTGCCGTCCCTGCTCCAGGCGCGCTGGCAGCGCCGCCAGCAGGGCTGTCAATTGCTCCAGACGTTCCGCCCGGGTTCCTGCAAATTCAGGTTCGAGCAGTTTTCCAATCTGCGCGCCGGGTACGTAGAGGGAAGCGTCATTCTCCCAGCGGCGCTGTTTCTGCGCGGTATGGATATCCGAACGGAAAATTCCGATCAACAGGCGCAAGTCTATATCCTGCTCCAGGCTGAGGCCTTCCGGGTCAATCGCCTGCAGCTGTTGCAGTATCTGCTGCTGCTTTTCAATCTCCCGGGCAAAAGCGTCTGCAGAGTAATCAGCCCTGTCCACCCTCTGCTGGCCAGGACGCCGTTCATCGACGAATTGTGCCGTCAACCGGTTCAGTCGCTCGACGTTGGCAGTTTCATGGTCGCATGCCGCCATGAACAGAATGGGCAGTATCGGCAGTACGGCGCCGAGTCTAAGCAAGTTTTTCATATCGGGTCATCACAATGGTGCCTGTTGCAGGTTGGTTTTGATGATAGCGGAGTGCGGACTGTTTTGATCGCGTTCGAGATCGTACATATCCCCGGCCGGAATTCTCTGGCGCTCCAATTGCATCCTGATTCTTTGCCGGTCCTCTGAATCCAGCTCGACTTCCGCCAATGCGGTGTTTCTTGAGGCCCTGGACCTGGAACCGACGCCCAGTATGATCGCCTTGACCTCCGGACGGTCCAGCACCCAACGTGCGGCGATGAGCTCCAGGGGTACAGCGTGCTTCCGGGCGATGGAGGACAGTACCCGCAACAGATCCTGGTATGTCTCCCATCCACCGGCTTCCTCGATGATCAGGCGATACTTGGTCAGTGACCGGTTCATACGGCCGGGAGGCCTGGCGCCCAGGTATTTCGCGTCCAGGAAGCCACCGGCCAGTACACCGTAAGGCAGCAGGCCAACCCCCCTTTCGCGCGACAGCCCGGTCATGTGTCTTTCAGGCCTCCGGTCAAGCAACGAATATTGTGCCTGCAGGCTGACCAGGGGAACGCCCTGCTCAACCAGTTGGCGAATCGCCACCGTGTTGAAATTGGTCGCGCCCAGCAGTCGGACCTTGCCCTGCTCTTGCGCCCTCACCAGGCATTCCGTCAGCATTTCGAGCCCCGGTACACCGCAGTCCCACCAATGGAACTGGACCAGGTCAAGCCGCTCCATGCCCAGGCGTTCGAGCGAACGGTCGATCACGGCTTCCACCTGTTGAGCGGTCAACTCGTGAAGTGTCGCCTTGTCCGGCACCAGCTTGGTGTGCACCTGGATGAGATCAGGGTCTGGCAGGCTCCGGCGAAAGCGTCCGATCAGGCGCTCTACACCAGTGTAAATATCTGCGCAATCAAACGTGGTGAAGCCATGGTCAACCAGTTCGGCAAAAATTCTCAGAATTTCTGCTTCGCTGGATGGGCCGCCGCCGTGATCAGGCGTCAACTGCCAGCAGCCATTGATCACCGGCGCGATAGAGTAACCCGGTGCCAGCCGGACACGGCCGAATTCAGTCATCGCCGCCCTTGGACAAAGGCACCACCGTGGTTTCACTGTGGCGGAATGTGGATTTTCCGATGCGGGTAATCCTGAAGCGCGCCCCGCAATTAGGGTCCGGGCAGGCGATTTCGGCATCGGTGGTCATCCAGTCATTGGCATGGGTCATGCGCTGTTTAGCCGGCAGCAGCGGAAGTATCGCCGCCAGCGAATAAATGGAGAATGGATTTCCAGTGGGAAAACTCAGGTTTTCGCCGGACAATTCGAAATAATCTCCGGGAACGTGGTTGCAGACCATGCCCTCCGGGTCACCGATTACTTCAACCCGTAAGTCCCAGAGCTCGAATTCATCGTTTGGCAAAAGATCACCTTTTGTGGCTGAGCTGTGACTGGATTCTAACAGCTGCAGATTTTTTGATCCCCGGGATCATTTTGCATATAGAATATGCCCGGGCACGCCTTCATCAAACTGCTTTTGATTCAGACCATGGCAACCAGGGAAGAAACCGACCGTTCGGGAACATGGATTTCCCTGTTCATATTAACCGTGTTTACCCTTTTGACCTTTGTCAACAGCTGGCCTGATGCACTGGTTTTCGATGACAAGATATTTTTCGGCCCCGAATCTGAACATCGACTGGAGAGCCTCGGTGAAGCCTTCAACAGGAAGCTTTGGAACCGGGAGTCAGGACTGTACCGGCCCCTCCTGTCGATTGATTTCGAGCTACAGAACCGCTTATTCGGGTCATGGCGGGAAGGCTACCACCTGGTCAACATTCTTTTACACTTGATTACGACCCTGACCCTGTTCGGGTTTTTGAGGTATTTTTTTCGCGTCACACAGCCCCGGGACAGGAACGTCCCGTTTTACGCCCTGATGGCTGCTTTGGTATTCGCTGTGCACCCTATGCACACGGAAGTAGTCAATTCCGTGTTCAATAAATCTTCAATGTACGTTTCACTGGCTGCCGTCGCCGGCCTCTGGTGGCTCCTCTCAAACATGGAAAAGAGACCCGCCGGCGCCTGGATTGGATTCGGCATGATTTACTCTGCTGCCATCCTGTTCAAGGAAAGCGCGCTCGTCCTGCCCGGAGTAGCCGTGGTAATGATTGTGCTCTTTACCCACGGTAGCCTGAAGGAACGAGTGCTTCGTTTTCTGCCCGTCTTTTGGCTGTTGATACCCATTGCGGCCTACTTATGGGCCAGGGCCGCGGCCCAGGCTACTGCCGGTATAGAAACGGCGAGCGGGACAAATGATCTGTCTTTCCTGATGGATGAAACCCAATTGGTCGTCAACCAGTCCTGGATCCAGGGTGTCGGACAGTTCGGGCACGGATTGAAGTTACTGTTGTGGCCATATCCCAACAGGCTGTACTACGGCTCGCTGGAAAATACCGAACTGTTTGCTTACATCAGCATGCTGGTCGTGTTCGGTGGCTGGGCGGTCTTTCTCTGGGCGAAAGGTCGGCCAATGCTCGCATTTTCGCTGATTTTTTATTGCCTGGCGCTATTCCCTTCCATACGGATTATCAGCCTTCAGGGCGAGCTACCCCATATTGCGGAACGATACCTGTATTTTCCGTCTGTCGGGCTGACCTTCGCCCTCGCCGCCGGGTTGCAGAAATTGTCCGATACTCTGGAACGCAAGCATCTCATAATCATCATTTTGCCGGTTATCCTAGTTCTTGCGGCGATCAGCTGGGATCGCAACGCCGACTGGAACAGTGCGGCGCAGCTGTTCGAAACCGAGTACCAATCAGGTTCACGAGGGGATGCTGCCCTGCGCGTCCTAATCGCCGCCCACTACAATGAAGGCCGGTATGAACGCGTAGCAGAAATCTGTGACGACAATCCGTCAAAATTCAGGAAGTCATACGGTTTTGCGACTGCCTGCATGAGCAGTTATTTGAAGCTGCGCCGCACAGATGACGCATTAGCCGCTCTCGAAACGCATGCCCGTGACGGCGATGAATGGCTTAAAGCGCGGTTAGCCCTGGCATCCTTGTACAAGGCGCGCAAGCAGTACCAGCAAGTGGTCGAGCAGTACGCCGCCATCATCGATCGGGTAGAAGACCCTGCTAGTAAAGACCTGTACAAAGGTGAAATGCTGATGATGGTTTTCCCTGAGGACAGGGAGCAATTGGAAGTGGCCCGCAGTCTTTTCCAGCAGGCCCTGGCGCTGAATCCTGACCTGACCATGGCAGACAGGCGACTAAAACAGATCGACCAGAGATTTGCGGAGCTTGATGCCCAGAGTTCCGTGCCGGATGCCAGGCAGGAATAGAGCCTGGCATCCTGACCAAACCTTCACGTACAAATGTCATTCAGTACACGGGTTTCCGCGCGGTTTCACACTGAATACGTAGAAATCGGACCAGCCGCCCTCCTCGTCTGAGCCGTAATCCAGGATCGGCAGGTAACGCCAGCGCCAGCTATCCAGGTGCTTCGCGTCGATCCGGCTTTCCTTGCCTGCATAGTCAAAGGAGCTGGTTTCAGTATATGCGGTCACACGAGGCGAATCTTCCAGGGAGTCGCTTCGATACAGCTCAAAGACGTAGTAGCTCGCGTTCTCAGCCTCTGGCCATTCAAATCGCCAGTCCACGCTGCCGGCGCAACGATTTTGCAGCGTATCTTTGTCCGGCGAAATCTCTTCACTCCTGCCTCCACTCCCTGATTGTTGCTCGCAGTCCGGGATTGAATCTCCCACGATTCGCTCGACAGGGATTTGGCCCTGTTGGTCAATCGAATCAATATCGTAGTCCACTACTGCGGAATTGCAGTTTTCGAAGACCGCCGTAATGGTGCCATCTTCAACGGTACTTCCGGGCGGCAGCATACCCTGGTTGAATATTCCGCCACCCGTGCTATTAACCGTCAGGTCTGCCGTGTCTCGACTGAACGAACCCTGCGCAGTCAACCATCGGTGCCCCGGTTCACCCAGGTTAAATGGCGTGCCGGCTGGCGGCCGATCTACGTCGTAGGTAAACCATGAAAGGAAAACAGAGTCCAGACCGGGATAAACATTCAGGAAAAATCCCTGCCCGTTCGTCGCCGGATCAAACCACGCGTCATTCATCGCACGATTGTACGTAAACGCCGAATCGGCTTTATTTTCGGCAGGCGTTCCAACCGGAATTCCGCCCAACTGTTCTTCACAGGCCCGAACATTATCATTAACAACCCGGGTGATCGGTATGGTTCCGGCTTCACCGATACTTGCAAGGTCGAAATCAACCGTGCCGTTATTGCAATCACTGAAACTCAAGGTCATATTGCCATAGCCCAACGGTGAAGAAGCCGGCGGTTCGGCCGCATCGAATACGCCGCCTGCGGTCAGAAATACGGTCAGATCGGCGATTCCCCGGTCATAGAATCCCTGGGCTGTCAGCCAGCGATGCCCGGGGTCTCCCAGTTTGAACGGCACGCTTTCGGGTGGGCGCTCGGTATCAAATGTGAACCAGGACAGGAACACCAGGTTATTGTCAGGGAATACGTTGATGAAAAACCCCTGGCCATCGGTATCCGGGTTAAACCAGGCATCGTTCAGGCCAGTATTGAAAGCGATGGGCAGATCAGTCTGCTCGACAAATACGGGCCTGCTGGCACTGCAGTTGTTGGACGGTTCCAGTTCAATAGCCTCAGTTTCTGCGCAGGCGCCGATGTAATAGGTTCCCGGCACCGTATCGATTTCAATCTCCAGGGCCTGGTCAGAGGTGCTCCCCGCAGCCAGTGCCGCAATATCACTGCTCTGCAGCACCTTGACGTTCCCGGTGAGGCTTTCATTGCTTGACAGGATGTATCTCATCTTGCCCGGAGCCGAGGAAATATTTCCCCTGTTAGCCACTTGCGCCGATACTGTAAGACTCTGACCGGGTCGCACGGTGGTGGCACTCAGTGCCAGTTGATCTACCTCGAGGTCTGGCGAATCCGGCTCGTCACATGCCAGGTCAAGTTGATAATTCCCGCCCTG
>JARFQZ010000001.1 GCA_029287515.1 Lysobacterales bacterium | reverse complement strand
GCCGTTTCCATGGCGACGATGGCGGAATTTCCATCCCCTGTCTTGATGATTCCGGGATAGCGGACCTGGCGTTCCTGTGGCTTCATACGGCTATTTTCTCCGGCTCCTTGGAGCCCCTGGTCTGTTGGGCAAACTGCTGGCCTTCGACCCATACAATCGCGTCGGTAGGGCACCGCGAAGTCGCCCCGGGATCGGCAAGGTCATTCTTCTCGTAATCGATGACCGCCAGGTTGTCGACCATCTCAATCAGTCCCGGCTGGGCATCGGCGACGCAACGCGTACACGCATTGCAGGCGACACTGCACATTTCCACGGCCGCATCGCCGTGAACCAGGTTCCTGCACTGAACGATGAGTTTCTGCTCCATCGACATCAGGACGAACAGGTCTTTCGGGCAGGTCTCCACGCAGTCGTTGCAGGCGGTGCATTTTTCCGGAATCACTACCGGCAGTTCGTCGTCGTTCATGTAGATGGCATCGAGCAGGCATACCTCCTCGCAATCGCGCAGCCCCAGGCAGCCCCAGGTGCAGCCTTTGCCACCGCCGGCAACAGCCGCAGCGGCCTTGCAGGAATCGAAACCGTTATAATCGGCGTTCCGGTGCGCCTCGTTTTTGCCGCCGGCGCACAGCAGGCGGGCTACCCGTTTGCTGGCTTCACCGGCATCGACGCCCAGGTAACCGGCCACGTCCTCGACTGCATCGGGGCTCATTACCGTGCAATCAGACGGCTGCTGATCACCTGTTACCACGGCCTCGGCAAAGGCCCGGCAGCCCGGCTGCGAGCAGGCGCCGCAATTCGTATTGGGCAACAGTTCCTCGACGCCGACAATCCGCGGGTCTTCCCACACTCTGAACCGCCGGTTGACCAGGGCGATGACGAAGCCGAAAAACAGGCCCACGCCGCCCAGGATCAAGGCCGAATCCAGAACGGGATTGCCGCTCATGGCCCTTACTATCCGTCGCCGGCCAGGTTCGTCTGGCTCAACAGCCAGGCCGAAAGTTTGCCAGCCGGATCAGAGGCTGCCTCCCCGGTCGGTGAAGGAACCACCGCCAGTGTCTGAAGCAAGTGCAGGTCCTCGGCCTGCTGCACGGCGCTGATGCCGCCGATCGCACGCTTGCGGACTTCCTTAGGCAGTTCAAGCGTAGTGAACCGCTCGTATGTAGTCTCACCGGCTGAGGGGTCGTGGACGAACGTGGCTGAACCCTGTGGCAACAGCGCCGCGACCGCGGTACCTTGCCAGGCGGTGAACGCATCAAGTCCGGATTCATCCGGGGTTTGCTGGATGAAGACTCCCGGCGTAACGAGGCGAGAAAGTGCTGCTGCGGGGGCGTCGCCGTCGACGACGAAGACTATTTTCATACCTGCATCGAGGTAGGGAGCAACCTGGGCCGGGACGAAGTCGGCGCCCTCCAGTTCGATGACCAGGCCTGGCGAAAGAGCACGTTCCGCCTGGCTCCAGTCCGCGAAGGCCAGGCCGTCCAGCAACAGTGCGTGTTGATCTTCACGGTACTGCCCGCGCTTGGCAAGTTCGACGACATGCGCGGCAGAGAACGCGTTACCTATGGTCGCCAGGCGTTTGGCTACCTGCACACCAAGGTGGGCGCCTTCGGTCAGTTTCAACACGAACAGGCTGTCGCCCATCTGCAGGAGATCATCCAGCGCCCGCTGTGCCGCACGGATTGGCTGTTCAGCCGAGGGCTCTACTTTCGCCGACTGCCGGGTAAATGCGGAAAACCGCTCAACGTCGACATGGCCCCTGGCGAAGTTACCCAGGGAAATGGACTGATCTTCCGGGGTTTCACCGGTCCCGGCCAGCAGGCTCCGAATCTGCTCCATGGTCGTCGCCACGGCTGAATGGAAAAGCTCTGTGCGCGGGCGGATCGCCTCCAAAGCGATAGTGGTTCTGTCTTCAGACGGCATAACGTTCAAATTCCTTGTTCAGGCGAGCTACTTTTTCTTCTGCCGAAACCTTGGGTATGGCACGAACTTCCTCGTAAACCGGCAGGCTGTCGTCCCGGAAGAAGATACCGAGGCGCAGCATGTCGGTGCGCCGCGCAAGGGACCGCGCGTCGTCCAGATTCAGCGGGTCATGCACGCGCCGGGACTTGAAGAGTTGCTCCAGTGCAGGAACATCAACACCGTTTTCGTGCACCAGCAACTCGGTCAGGTCAGGGTTTTCGATATTTTTCTGGAATACATCAGGAGTAAATTTCGGGCAACGCTGCAGGATGCGCACGAAGGAGAAGCCCGGATGGTCGTATGCCGCCGCCATCGTGGCGTACATGTGTGCCGGCACCCAGTCCGCGGTCTGCGCCACGAAAGAAGCGTTGGAGATGCCGAGCGTGGCCTGAAGCGGGTCGAGGGCCGGCAGCACCGAACCGTGCGGTGAGGTCATCGAGGTATAACCCTGCGGCGTAGTCGGTGAAGTCTGGTTCTTGGTCAGGCCGTAGATGTTGTTGTCCAGCAACAGGACGACCATGTTGCAGTTATAACGCGTCGCGTGGATCCAGTGACCTGCTCCGATCGAGGTACAGTCGCCGTCGCCCATGGTAACGAACACATCCAGTTCCGGCCTTGCCAGCTTCACACCGGTTGCAACCGGAAGAGCGCGCCCGTGGATGCCGTGGAATCCGTAAGTATTCATATAGTGTGGAAAACGGCTGGAGCAGCCGATACCGGAAACAAACACGGTTTTTTCGGGTTGAAGTTGCTCTTTTGCCATCAGTCGCTTGACGGCGTTCAGGGCGCCGAAATCACCGCAACCAGCGCACCATTTGCCGGGTCGTCTCTGGTAATCATCCGCTTCCAGGCAAACGGGGGCATCGGCTTCGAGATCCAGCAGTGAGATTGCGATACTGCTCATGCGGCCACTCCTTCTTTGTTGGGTTCGAGCTTGGCGATGATCTTGGTGTAGATGTCACGCGGGCGCAGCGGCTGACCGGGACAACTGGTCCAGCAGTCGATGTCTACCAGCGTATGGGCGCGCAGCAGCCAGGCCAACTGGCCATAGCGGCGTGTTTCGTCATTGATGTACGGGTCGCCCGGGGTGTCGGAATAGTTGATTTCCACTGTCATGACGTTCTCGAACCGGCTGAACATTTCCTTCAGGCCCGGCTCCAGCGGTGACAGGAACGTAAGCTGGCAGGTGGATACCTTGTAGCCCTCGGAGCGGGCACGATCAACCGCTTCGACGATAGCGCCCTCGGTGGAACCCCACCCGACAACCAGCAAGTCACCCTCCTCTTCGCCGTGCAGTTCCGGTGGCATCAGTGTCGACTGGAACACGGCCAGCTTTCGGCTGCGCATTTTCATACCCAGCTCGTTACTTGAAGGATGATAGGAAACCAGGCTTTCCTCGTCGTGGGCCAGGCCTGTCACGGTATGCTGTCCGCCGGGCGAACCGGGGATGATGCGGCGGGACAGGCCGGTTTCCAGGTCCCATTCATACGGTCGTAATCCTTCGGGAACCGGTGATTGATCGGCCGCTCCCTGCTGCCAGCGCACGTCCAGGGGCGGCCGTGTGAATTGCTGCACACCGGTCGCCAGGTTGGCGTCGGTCAACACGATAACCACGCAGCGGAAGGTCTCCGCGATGCGCCGGGCGGTAATCATGGAGTGGAAACACTCCTCGATGGTTCGGGGCGCAATCACGACGCGCGGAGCGTCACCGGGTTGTCCATACAGTGAGGACAGCAGATCGGACTGCTCCACCTTGGTCGGCAGGCCGGTGGACGGCCCGCCACGCTGAACATCCAGCACCACCAGCGGTATTTCCACCATGATGGCCAATGCCAGGAACTCGGTTTTCAACGCCATGCCGGGACCCGAAGTAACCGTCAACGCGACCTTACCGGCGTAGGATGCACCGATCGCCACACCGGCAGCCGCAATCTCGTCCTCGGCCTGGTGCACCATGCCGCCGTAGCTTTCGATAATTTCAGAAAGCTCATGCGAAACCGAGGTTGCCGGCGTGATCGGGTACATCGCGCACAATTCCATGCCGGCCGCTATGGCGCCGATAGCGGCCGCCTGGTTGCCGTTCATTACAATTCGTTCTTCATCGAACGGTATTGACTTGATGTTGAACTGGAAATCGAGGTTCTCTCTTGCCCACTTGATGCCGGAGGCCACCAGTTCAATATTCTTCTCGGTCACCTTGGGCGGTTTGAAGCGGAAAATATGGGCGATCTGCTTTTCGATGATCGAGACGTCGCGCTGGTAAATCTCCGCCAGCATGCCAAGGGCAAACATGTTCTTGCCATGGCTGGGGTTGTCGACGATCTTGAGCGCTTCCTCCTCGATGGGCACCAGCACAAAACGGTAGTTCTTGGTGGACATTTCGTCCATCGCCTCTTCGTACATGCGGCGAATCTTTTCATCCTCGTGGTCCTGCCAGCAGGATTCGAGAAGGATGATGCAATCGTCCTTGAGGGAATCCAGCCGATGGCGGGAAAGCAAAACCTGGTCATTGAAGGCAACCGCAAGCTTTGACTGGTCACCCCAATTGGTGATCTTCTCGGTTCCGAACCGGATGATGTTTCCCGAAGTGCTGGTCACCGTGTGATGCGGCGGTTCGATTTCGGCCGGTATGATTTCTACTGTCCAGACGCCATTTCCCATCTTGGCGCAGGTCTGGCCGAAGATCTGGGCGCATTTCTGCGCGCCCTCCCCCGAGTTAGTGATAATTTCTACCGTATGCTCCGGTACTTCCATGAAGTCTATTGACTTTTTATCCGCTACGCTCACACCCGCTCACTCCAGTTGTTTAGCTCCGAATCCCGCATCCAGACGGCATCCGCCGGGATCACTTTATATATATGGAGTTACTAATAAACTGGCATAGATCAATTGGATTGCAATTGATGCAGCAAAAAACCTTAATCCCGGGTCCAGGTTAGTGTTGGAGCGGCCGATAATCATGGCTTGAGACTGGAATAGTAGGCGGCCAGGTTTTCAATATCCTGGTCGGACAACCCCTTCGCCATCGGCGACATCACCGGGTTGTGCCTGTTTCCATCGCGGAAATCCCGCATTTGCTTGGCAAGGTATTGTTCTTTCTGCCCGGCCAGGCTCGGCCACATAGGGTTGGTGCTGACGCCTTCCCGGCCATGGCAGCCGGCGCAAGTAACGGATTTCAGCTTGCCCGCCGCGGCGTCACCGTCCGCGAATGCGGGCAGCCATACAAGTGCCAGTGTCAGAACTGAAATCGCGAGGAGGTGACTGTATCGCGCCATGAGTGATCAGGGCTCCATCAGCAGCGGTTCGAGTTGAATCCATACTTTTTCAAGAATCAATGGCTGCGCCTCCGCCGTGGGGTGAATACCGTCGGCCATCATCAAACCCGGCTCAAGGGCTATGTCGTCCAACAGGAAAGGCAGCAGGCTAACGCCATATTCATCAGCCAGCGTGGTGTAAAGCGTGTTGAACTTTTCGGTGTAAGTCCGGCCATAGTTCGGAGGGATTCGCATTTCGGACAGGATTACCGATGCGCCGGCCGACTGGCTCTGCTCGATCATAGATGAAAGGTTATTACCGGTCACTTCGATCGGCAGGCCGCGCAGGCCGTCGTTGCCACCCAGTTCCAAGATGACGACGACCGGCTGGTTCTTGTCCAGCAGGCGAGGAAGGCGCGTCGCGCCCCCCTGGGTTGTGTCGCCCGCGATGCTGGAGTTGAAAACGCGGTGAGCGTAACCATTTTCAATAAGACGCTGCTGCAAAAGACTCGGCCAGGACTGGCTTATTTCCATGCCATAGGCTGCACTGAGGCTGTCGCCCAGGATGACGATGGAGGGACCTGCGAGCAAGGGACCCGTGACCCAACAGAGCATTAATACAAACAAATACTTGAGACGCATGAACACCTCTACTGAAAATTCTGAATCCGCGCTTAGAGCACTCGATTTAAGCAAACAGGTTAGCAGCCCTGAGGGGCCGCTGACCATCCTGGACAATGTCAGCCTGGACATCCAACACGGCGAATCGGTTGCCATTGTCGGAGCATCGGGTGCCGGCAAGTCTACCTTGCTCGGACTGCTGGCAGGGCTGGATGTTCCCAGTGAAGGAAAAATCTGGTTGGCCGGCACCGAGATCACCTCCCTGGACGAGGATGGCCGCGCCGCCCTGCGCGCCGATAATGTGGGATTCGTTTTTCAGTCTTTTCACCTTATTTCCTCGCTGACAGCATTGGAAAACGTGATGCTGCCGATGGAACTGGCCGGTGCCGACCACGCCGCCGAATCAGCGTTACAGGCTATCCGCACGGTAGGCCTGGGGCCGCGCAAAGGACACTACCCTCACCAGTTATCCGGCGGCGAAAAACAGCGGGTTGCCATTGCGCGCGCTTTCGTTGTGCACCCTGCGGTGCTGTTTGCGGATGAACCTACCGGAAACCTCGATCAGAACACCGGCGAGACCATCGTCAACTTGCTGTTCAAAATGAACGACGAGACCCGCACCACGCTTGTGCTTGTGACCCACGACCTCGACCTGGCGGCCCGTTGCGACCGGGTTCTGCACATGGATACCGGGCGTATAGAGAAGGAGGTTTCCGTTGCCTGACGGATTTGCAACGACTGCCAGGCTTGCAGTCAAACTGCTGGCCAGGGACTGGCGGGCAGGCGAACTGAGCGTTCTGGTCATCGCATTACTGGTGGCGGTCACCGCGCTGACCGGCGTCGCTTTTTTGACTGACCGGGTTGGGCAGGCGGTTGAGATGCGTGCTGCCGAATCACTCGCGGCGGACCTCAGGGTGGCCTCCCCCAGGCCGCTCGATCCGCAACTTGCCGGGCAGGCAGAACAGCGAAACCTGCAAACGGCCAGGGTGACCAGCATGCCCAGCGTGGTCTTTGCCGGCGAAGCCAATACGCTGGCGGCCATTCGCGCAGTGACCGACGGTTACCCGCTGAGAGGAATACTTAAAACGTCCGATCGCCTGCTGGGCGAAATCGGTGAAACCCGCGCCATACCGGGGCCGGGCGAAGCATGGGCTTCACCACGGCTGATGGCGCGCCTGGGTGTTGACAGCCAGGTCGAGATCGAAGTGGGTGGAGCCCTGCTGAAACTGACCCGCGTGCTGGACTTTCGCCCGGACGAAGGCTGGAGTTTTGTTGACCTCGCGCCAACGCTGTTGATCAACGAGGCGGATCTTGCGGCCACTCAACTGATCCAGCCCGGCAGCCGCGTTGCCTACCGCCTGCTGATATCGGGTGATCGCAGCGACATCGACGAGTTCAAGCCCATCCTGGAAGAACAGCTCGAAGACGGTGAGGGAGTCAGGGATATCCGCAGTACCAGCCCGCAAATACGCTCGTCCATGGAACGCGCAGGGCGGTTCCTGAACCTGGCCTCACTGGTTTCCGTTTTGCTGGCCGCGGTGGCCGTGGCCATGGCCGCCCGGCGGTACTCTCACCGGCATCGCGACCGGATCGCCCTGATGAAGTGCATGGGCGCAAGCCAGTCGATGATTTTTCGCAGCAGCGTGCTGCAACTGGTCATCCTGGCCGTCGCAGGGGGCGTCATCGGGGCCGTGCTGGGATTCACCGCTCAACTTGGACTGGCCTGGCTGATGAGAGACGTAATCGGGCAGTCCCTGCCCGCTCCCGGCCTGCAGCCCGGAATACTCGGCATGGTTACGGCCGTGAGCATTTTGGCGGGTTTCGCACTGCCTGACCTGGCCCAGATGGGCAAAACGCCTCCATTGCGGGTGTTGCGCCAGGACATCGATCCACCCGCGCTGCGTTACGGCGTCAGCTGGCTGGCTGGTGTCGCGGCAGTGCTGGCGCTGCTTTTATGGATCATGCGTGACACGCAACTGGTGCTGACCATCTTCGGCGGAGCAGCCGGAACCTTCGTGGCCCTGGGCCTGACCGGCTGGCTGCTGGTCAAATCACTGCAGGGTTTCCGTGGCTCTGCAGGCGCCGCCTGGCGCTACGGTTTGGCCAATATTGCCCGCCGGGGCCGGGAGAGTGTCGTGCAGGTTGTTGCCTTTGGGCTTGGACTGATGGTCCTGTTATTGCTCTCCACGGTTCGCACGGAACTGATGGATACCTGGCAGCAGAGCCTGCCGGAAAACGCGCCGAACCAGTTCCTGATCAATATCCAGCCGCACGAAGTGGAGCCGATGGGTTCCTTTCTTGCCGAGAGCGGCCAGGAGGTCCCTGATTTCGTTCCGCTGGTGCGAGCCCGCATGACCACCATCAACGGAGAAGATGTCACCCAGATGACGTTCGAGGACCCGCAGGGCGAGCGTTGGGCCAGGCGTGATTCCAACCTGAGCTGGACCCGCAAAAT
>JARFQZ010000321.1 GCA_029287515.1 Lysobacterales bacterium | reverse complement strand
CAATCGTGTCCGGCGCCGTGGCGGAGCGGATGAAGCTCTGGGCGTTTTTCGTCTTCGCGATCGTCATGACCGGATTGATCTACCCGCTGGAAGGTTCCTGGACCTGGGGCGGCAAAGACGTGTTCGGCCTGTTCAACCTGGGTGAAGATTTCGGTTTCAGCGATTTTGCCGGCTCCGGCATCGTTCACATGGCGGGCGCCGCCGCGGCGTTAGCCGGTGTCATGCTGCTGGGTTCACGAAAAGGCAGGTATGGGCCCAAGGGAGAAGCACACGCCATGCCGGGCGCCAACCTGCCGTTGGCAACCCTGGGTACCTTCATCCTGTGGATGGGGTGGTTTGGCTTCAACGGCGGTTCCGTGCTGAAGCTGGGTGATGCCAGCAACGCGCACAGCGTGGCGATGGTATTCCTGAACACAAACGCGGCCGCGGCTACCGGCCTGATCGGCGCACTGATCGTGTCACATTTCAAGTTCGGCAAGGCGGATTTGACGATGGCGCTGAACGGCGCGCTGGCCGGCCTGGTGGCAATCACGGCTGAACCTTCCACACCAACCGCTCTGCAGGCTTCACTGTTCGGCCTGGTGGCAGGTGCACTGGTCGTGTTCAGCATCATCCTGATGGACAAACTGAAGATCGATGACCCGGTGGGCGCCATTTCCGTTCACGGCACGGTCGGATTGCTGGGTCTGTTGCTGGTTCCGGTCACCAATGACGGCGCCACTTTTGTCGGTCAGCTGGTTGGTGCAGCCACTATCTTCATCTGGGTGTTTGGCGCCAGCTTCGTAACCTGGTTGGTGATCAAGCTTGTGATGGGTATCCGGGTCAGCGAAGAGCAAGAATACCTCGGCCTGGACATCGGCGAATGCGGCCTCGAAGCCTATCCCGAGTTTACCGGCAGCACATGAAGCTCGAGAGTGTGACCCGGCTGGCGTCAGCCAGAGGGTCACTCAAATATGCGGTTTAGCGCAGCCGCCTTCTGCAGCGGAGCTGCGGGAGCAGGGAAGCGAGACTCTAATTACGCGATGTTTGCCCGGGCTTTTGCCCGGGCTCTTTTTTTCAGCGCTGAATAATCAGGCGTTCCAGGGGGATGCGGAGATGTTGGCTTCTTCGGTTACGTCCAGGAATGCCCTGGCCTGGGCGGACAGGTATTTGCCCTTGCGCATGACAGTTCCGTAGCTGCGTTTGGGAAAATAGGCGCTCATGTTCTTCGCGACCAGCTTGTCGTCTTCGCGCAGGCAGATGCCGGTAACTATGGAAATACCGAAATCCAGTTCCACGTAGCGCTTGATCACTTCCCAGCCACCGACCTCCAGGGTCACATTAAAGGGCACCTGGTGCTGCTGGAATACCCGGTCGATCATTCGCCATGTGGTCAACCTGCGCGGCGGCAGGATCAATCCATAGGGCGCGATATCCTCGATCCGGACCGTTGGTCGATTGGCCAGTTCATGCCCCAGGGGCATTATCAGCGCAGGTTCGAAGGAGTAGACGGGCTGGTAGGTGATGTCCGAAGGTACGTCCAGCATGGAGCCAATCGCGAAATCGACTTCGTCATCGCGGATCATGGCCAGGCCGTCCCGGCCCGTAACGTTGCGCAGCTGCACATGGATGTTGGGAAAGCGCTGGCGGAACTCCTTAACCAGTTGGGGTAACAGGTAAATGATGGTCGACTCGCCGGCTGCAATGACTACTTCGCCACTGTCCAGGTCACCCTTCATATGTCGGTTGAACCGCGAATTCAGTGTGTCCAGTCCTTCAACCAGCGGCCGGGCCATTTCGTACAACTCCTGCCCTTCGCGGGTCATGTTGATGCGCGGGCCGTGACGCTCGAACAGCACGGTATCCAGCTCGCGTTCCAGCGCACGCACCTGCAGGCTGATGGCGGGTTGGCTCAGGAACAATTGCTCTGCCGCGTCCGTCATTTTGCCGCTCTTGGCGACCGCGCAAAACGCCCGCAGCTGCTTCAGCTGATTGCCCTTGTAATAAAAACGGGGTGGTTTATCGCTCAAAATCGATGACGTCTAAAATTAACCTGCCTTATATTAAATATTCATCCATTCAACTTGTCAATGAAAGGCAAAAAAGGGGTCAGGTTACTTTTCTGAGAGCAGGCTGATCAGGCTGGAGGTGTCCCAGCGGCCGCCGCCTTTTGCCTGGATCTCGGAGTAAAACTGGTCGACCAGCGCGGTGACCGGCAGGTGCGAGCCGTTGCTACGGGCCTCGCTCAGCACGTAGCCCAGGTCCTTGCGCATCCAGTCGACGGCGAATCCAAAATCGAATTTTCCTTCAACCATGGTGCTTGCGCGATTGTCCATTTGCCAGGATTGCGCCGCACCCTTGGAAATCACGTCAACGACGGCTTTTTCATCCAGACCTGCCTTGCCGGCAAAATGCAACGCCTCGGAAAGCCCCTGTACCAGGCCTGCAATACAGATCTGGTTGACCATCTTGGCCAGTTGGCCGGAACCGGAATCACCGAGCCGGGCCTGCATGCGGGCGAAGCAGTCGATCAACGGAGCCGCCCGCTCGACTGCTTCTTCAGCGCCCCCGATCATGACGGTGAGCTGACCGTTTTCCGCTCCAGCCTGGCCGCCGGAGACCGGCGCATCGATAAATGCGAAACTCAGGCCTGAAGCCGTTTCGTGGAGTTCACGGGCGACCCGGGCGGATGTGGTTGTGTGATCGACGAAAACCGCGCCCGGCTTCATATCCGTAAAAGCGCCTTCAGGGCCAGTCGTAACGGACCGAAGGTCGTCGTCGTTACCCACGCAACAGAATACGAAGTCAGCGCCCTGCGCAGCAGCCTCGGGTGTGGTCGCGGCAGTGCCGCCATACTCCGCCACCCATTTCTGGGCGGTTGCAACGGTGCGATTGTAGACCGTGACGCGGTGGCCGGCTTTGGCCAGGTAGCCGGCCATCGGGTAGCCCATCAC